>NZ_JASCPQ010000002.1:0-184967 GCF_029959305.1 Pseudomonas sp. PS01297 | reverse complement strand
GGCTTGCTCGCGATACGGCGGGCGCGGTCTGAATCATTGATCGCGGTGATGCCATCGCGAGCAAGCCCGCTCCCACGGTAATCAGGGGCCGGCTACACCCAGCCGCTCGTCACCATTGCCTTGTACACAGCCACCAGAGCCAGCACGAAGAACGCGGTCGCCGCCAGTCGGCGGATCAGGGTCAGGGGCAGTTTGTCGGCGGCAAAGTTACCGGCCAGCACCACCGGCACGTTGGCAATCAACATGCCCAGGGTGGTGCCGATAATCACCAGCCACAAATCCGGGTATTGCGCCGCCAGCATCACGGTCGCGACCTGGGTTTTGTCGCCGATTTCGGCAATGAAAAACGTGATCAGCGTGGTCACGAACGGGCCGTATTTGCGCGCGGTGCTGGCTTCGTCGTCATCCATTTTGTCGGGCACCAGGGTCCACAGTGCCGTCGCGGTAAAGCTCGCGGCGAGGATCCAGTGCAGCATCACATCGGTGAAGAACGTACTGAACCAGGCGCCAACGGCACCGGCTGCAGCATGGTTGGCAAGGGTCGCGACGATGATGCCGGCGATAATGGGCCAGGGCTTGCGAAAGCGCGCGGCAAGAATGAGGGCGAGCAATTGCGTCTTGTCACCGATTTCGGCCAAGGCAACGATTGCAGTTGGAATGAGTAAGGAATCGAGCATCATCAGGTAATTTTCCAGGGGCGGGTCGACACGGCTATGACACGTACAGCCTTCCCGCCCCGGGTAAGGTGTTCGTGTCATAGGTCTTGTCAAACCCTGGTCCGTCTGTGCGGACGCCTGGGTCGCATGCGCCATGGTCTGTTGACCAAGTATGTTGACGCATGCCGGACGAGCATGTTGCTCGTGGGAGACTACTCCCCTAGGACGGAGCGGATTCTGCCTAGGCAAATCCGATACGGCAAGCCCTGATTTTCAAAAACTGTCAGCGACGCTTGGCGCTGTAGATCCGAAAACCCTGCCCTTCAGCCTTGACGGTGCAGTGCCCGAATTGCTCTTCGATCAGCGGTTGATAGCGCAGGAAGCTATTGGCTACAAGTCGGAGTTCGCCACCTGTTTTCAGATGTTTAACCGCTTTTTTCAGCAAGTTTTCGGTGGCGTGATAATCGGTGTGTACGCCGACATGGAACGGCGGGTTGCTCAAAATGGCATTCAAACCCATCGGCGCAGCGTCGATTCCGTCACCGGTAATAACGTCGGCTTCCAGACCATTGGCAGCCAATGTCAGGCGGCTGCTGGCGGTGGCGAAGGCGTCGACATCGAGCAGGGTGACGCTGTTATGCGGATAACGGCGCTTGACCGCCGCACCGAGCACACCCGCGCCGCAGCCAAAGTCCAGCAAGTGACCGCTGGGCAGTTTGTCCAGGTGTTCAAGCAGCAAGGCGCTGCCGCGATCCAGGCGGCCATGGCTGAAAACACCCGGCAAGCTGACGACTTTCAACGGGCCTTCGGCCAGTTCCAGCTCGTAATGCTGTGCCAGTTGCTCAAGCACCGGGGCTGCCGGGGCGTTGTCGACGGTGACTTGCCAGAGTTGGCAATGCCGCGCGCTGTCGAGCTTGCGCGGCTTGCCGAAAGGGATGAGTTGCTTGGACGCGCCCTCAATGCCGCCTTTCTTTTCGCCGACCAAAAACACATCGGCGCCGGGCAGGCGAGCGGCCACGGCCTTGAGCACGTAATCGCTCAATTCCTTGGACTTGGGCAAGAACACCACAGCGGTGTCGAAGGCCCGCTCCGGGACTTCGACGCCAAAGTGCACGCGCCCGGCAAAGCGCGCATCGAGTGCCGCCTGATCGCCCGCGTGCCAGCACCAGCCGTGGGCGTCGGGCAGCGCGTTGAGCAATTCGTCAGCCGGTAAACCGACTAACAGTACCGAACTCTGAAAGTAATCAGGCTGACGAAGCAGTACTTCACTGCGCGGATCCATACTCTGCTCCTCAAAAAAGGAGCGCAGTTTATCAACTGACGACGCGTAGCGCTGTACCGCTGAAGAAGGCTTCGGCGTTTTGCGTGAGTTGGTTGACGATTCTCTGCCGCGCCTCACGGCTGCCCCAGGCGCTGTGCGGGGTAATGATCAGGCGCGGAATGTCATCGGCCAGCAGCGGGTTGCCGTCGCGTGGCGGTTCGACGCTCAACACGTCGGTGGCCGCGCCGCCCAAGTGGCCGCTGCGCAGGGCATCAGCCAGCGCCTGTTCATCAATCATGCCGCCACGCGCGGTGTTCACCACAAACGCGCCGGGCTTGAGCAGCGCCAGTTCGCGGGCACCGATAAAGTGGCGCGTGTGTTCGTTGAGCGGGCAGTGAAAGGTCAGGGCGTCGACCTGTGGCAGCAATTCGTCCACCGTCAGACGGTCGGCACGGGCCGGGCGGCCGGGAATCTGCCCGATCAACACGTTCATGCCGAAAGCTTCGGCCAGTTTGGCCACCGCACTGCCAAGTTCGCCATGGCCAAACAGGCCAAGGGTTTTGCCTTCCAGCTCAACAATCGGGTAGTCCAGCAGGCAGAACTGCTTGGCCTGCTGCCATTTGCCGTCGGCCACGGCCTTGTTGTAATCGACCAGCCGTGTGGCCAGCGCCAGCAACAGGCCGAGCGTATGTTGCGCCACCGATGGCGTGCCGTAGCCCTGGCAGTTGGCAACGGTGATGCCGTGCTCGCGCGCAGCTTCAAGGTCCACGTTATTAGTGCCGGTGGCAGCGACCAAAATCAGCTTGAGGTCCGGGCAGGCGGCGAGGGTGCTGGCGTTGAGCAGGATTTTATTGCTGATGACGACGCTGGCGCCCTGCAAGCGCTCGATGATGTTGTCTGGCGTGGTGTCTGTGTACAACTGCAGCTCGCTGAACGCATTGCGCAGGGGGCTAAGGTCAAGATCGCCGAGGTCAAGAGACGGGTGATCAAGGAAGACTGCGCGGTGAGTATTCGTCATCAACTGTACCTTTTGTGCTGTCGAGTGAAGGCGTAAGGTGTCGAGACTAACAGAAGAAACAATTTGTAATGGAGCCGCGCATGTATTGGACAGAATTTTTGACTGTCGCCTTGATTCACTTGTTGGCTGTGGCCAGCCCGGGGCCGGATTTTGCTGTGGTCGTGCGTGAAAGCGTGACCCATGGTCGACGTGCGGGCATGTTTACCGCGCTGGGCGTGGGTTCGGCGATTTTCCTGCATGTGGGGTATTCGTTGCTGGGTATCGGGATCATTGTGTCGCAGTCGATTGTGCTGTTTAACGCGCTCAAGTGGTTGGCCGCGGCGTACTTGCTGTACATAGGCTTCAAGGCCCTGCGCGCCAAGCCTGCAGACCCGGCGGCTGTTGCAGCGGCGTTGCCAGTGGGTGAGCGCACCGCGCGTGGCGCCTTTACTTCGGGCTTTGTGACTAACGGGCTGAACCCCAAGGCGACGCTGTTTTTTCTGTCGCTGTTCACCGTTGTGATCAACCCGCACACACCGCTGGCGATCCAGGCCGGTTACGGCGTGTACCTGGCGGTGGCGACGGGCGTGTGGTTCTGCATGGTAGCCATGTTGTTTAGCCATCAGCGCGTGCGCACCGGTTTTGCCCGCATGGGCCACTGGTTTGACCGCACCATGGGCGCGGTACTGGTCGCGCTTGGCGTGAAACTGGCCTTCACCGAGATGCATTGACCGCACCACCGTCTGTAGGAGCGAGCTTGCCTCGCGATCTTTTCAGCTATCAAAAGATCGCGAGGCAATCGAGCGTCGACCGGCTGCTCCTACAGAGGCTTGGTTGGTAGATGATCTTGTCAAATTCTGGTTTTCCTTCATCCTTGCGGGCTTATTGCAGCGTGCGCACGGAGAAGTATCAATGCCCTCAGTCAGCCGGTTCTGGTGCCGAGCCAAACTGCCCTTGGCAGTCAGCCTCGCCTCGGTGCTCGCCGGGCCCGCCTGGGGCGTGAGCTTTAACATTGGCAAAGTCGAAGGCCAGTTGGACTCCGAACTGTCCATCGGCGCCAGTTGGTCCACCGCCAAGGCCGACAGCAAATTCATCGGCGCCAACAATGGCGGTAAAGGTCACTCTGAAATTTCTGACGATGGCCGTCTCAATTTCAAACGCGGCGAAACCTTTTCGAAAATTTTCACCGGCATGCACGGCCTGGAGCTGAAGGTCGGTGACAGCGGCCTCTATGTGCGCGGCAAGTACTGGTACGACTTTGAGCTGCAAGACGACAGTCGCCCCTTCAAACCCATCAGTGACAGCGGTCGCCGGGCGTCGGCGCAGTCGGCCGGCGCGCAACTGCTGGACGCCTACGTCTATCACAACTACGCGATTGGCGATCAGCCGGGGTCGGTGCGTGTAGGCAAACAAGTGGTCAGTTGGGGCGAAGGTGAGTTTATCGGCGGTGGGATCAATGCGATTAACCCCACGGACGTTTCCGCCTATCGACGACCCGGCACGGCCTTCAAAGATGGCCTGGTTCCGGTCAACCTGTTCTATGTGTCGCAAAGCCTGACCGACAACCTGTCTGCCCAAGCTTTTTATCAGCTCGATTGGGAACAGTCCGAAGCCGATAACTGCGGGACGTTTTTCTCGCAATCTGACGTGATGGCCGATGGCTGCAGCGGCAATTACCGGGTGATGAGCAACCGCTCTGCACTGAATGTCGCCGACCTTGCCGCGCTGACCTCGGCGGGAGTCGAGGTGAACGAGGAGGGCGTGCTGGTGCGTCGCGGGGCTGATCGTGATGCGCGCAACAGCGGGCAATTTGGCCTGGCCCTGCACTACATGTTTGAGCCGCTGGACACCGATTTTGGTGCGTTCTTCATGAACTACCACAGCCGTGACCCGATCCTCAGCGGTCGTGCGACGTCGCAATCGGTGTACAACACTGCCTCCGGTGCGGGTGGCCTGGCGCCGATGATCGTGGCCGGCAACGCCAGCTACTACGTTGAGTACCCCGAAGACATTCGCCTGTATGGGTTGAGCTTCAACACTACGTTATCCACAGGCACGGTCTGGAAAAGCGAGCTGAGCTACCGCCCCAACGCGCCGGTACAACTCAACAGCAACGACCTGCTGTACGCCAACGTGACCCTGTTGCCCGGCCTTGCCGATGCGTCCCCCTTGAGCGTGGCGCCGGGTGCTGACAACCAAGGCTATCGGCGCAAAGAAATCACCCAGTTCCAGACCTCGTTGCGGCATATCTTCGACAATGCCATGGGCGCTGATCGACTGACGCTGACTGGCGAGATCGGAGTGATCTACGTCGCCGGGCTGGAAGGCAGCGCACAGGCGCGTTACGGGCGTGACCCGGTGTTTGGTTCTGACGGCCATGACGGCTTCACCACGGCCAATGCCTGGGGCTATCGTGCCCGTGCGGTGTGGGACTACAACAAAGTCTTGCCCGGCCTCGACCTGAAACCCAACCTGGGCTGGTCCCATGACGTCAGCGGCTACTCACCGGGCCCGGACAACACCTTCAACCAGGGCCGCAAGGCAATCAGCCTGGGCATTGATGCCGAATACGAAAACACCTACTTGAGCAGCCTGTCGTATACCAACTTCTTTGGCGGGCGTTACAACACCCTCAGCGACCGCGACTTTGTGGCGTTGAGCGTGGGGCTGAAGTTTTGAGGAGAGTGAGTGGAGAAGCGAGGCGGTGTTTATATTGGTATCACGCTGCGATATTAATTCACGCAGTGTATGCGGCCTTGTTTTTGATTTAGGCGTCATGCGGGTGTGAGGCACTATTTTCTTGACCTAATGTTTATGTGGCTACCTCACAATTCGGCTGAAAATTTTCTCCATGGGATCATAATTTACATCGACGCCGTCGATGTTGGCGCTGACCCATTCTTCAGGGTTGATATCTGTCCAGTCCAGTGTGTAGCCGGCAAACAGTGCCAAATGCTCAAAAAATAATCGTTGAACTCGGCCGTTGCCCTCGCGAAAAGGATGGATCATATTAAATTCGCAATAGTATTCTGCAAGTTTTTTACAAAACGCTTGTTTGTTAAGCTCTGTTAGCCATTTGTCTTTTTTTAAGGCTTCGAAAAGCTTGAGTGCCTCTGCTTCTATTCGGCCGCAGGTGCAGAAACGTGTGCCGCCTTTGGATATATCAACGTTTCTCAATTCTCCTGCCCATGTATATAACTCAGAAAACAACGCAAGATGTAAACGTTTGAAATTGAGGAGGTTATACGGAGCAGGGCTGTATTGAATGCTTCGAATGGTGAACGCAGTAATTTCTCGCTCCGCTGTTTCGAGTGCGTCCATATCTTGAATATTTAATTTGTTTTTAAGGACTGCGGAGTTTGGATAGCAGTAGTAATCATTTGAAGCGTCATAGTTGTCCATTTGTTCACCTCCGGTGCTTGGCCAGAATGCTATCGAGAGAAGCTTTTTGATTGGGGGGGGTTATTGTGATTCCTTCCAGACGAGAACTGTGTATAAAGTTATTGATTTTTGTTTCTTCAAAGCGCTGGTGAGCGTCGAATTTATGGGCAGGGATAAACAGTGTGAGTTGCTGTATCTTGTGGATGAGTTCTGAATGGTTTGTGGCTTTTATTTTAAAGCCAATAGAGTTGGATATTTCAACTTTGGCGTGAGAAAGTGATGTTTTTTCGCAGAAGTAGTAAAGGTTTGTGATGTCGTGAAGAGCATTGTTTAGGCGTTGTAATTTTGAGAATAGTAAGGTCCAGCTATTGGCTTTCGATGAAAGCTCGAGTTGTTCTTCTATTGTTTTTTTTACCTCGAGAAATTTCCCGAGGCGCTTTAATTCTTCAAGGGTTTGAGCATTTAATGCTGCGTACAGTGTTGCGTTCATATTCAACTCCATAAACCTTCACGGCCATCGAGATTATACGCTTATGTGACTGATGGACCAGTCGTTGTTCTTCGATCTTTAACCGGGTCGTGGTGTGACAGTGCAGTGGGATCGAAAGCCGCAGTGGCTTGTGCTTTGATTGCGCTCGGCTCAAAAAATGAGCGTGATTCAGTCTTGCTGAAAATGGGGGGTGTTCGTATTTTCTCAGATTCGGCTTGCGCCTCAGCTTTAAAGCATCATACGTAGCATCTGATATGTTTATGTTCTGCTTTTTTGATTTCAGCACGCGTATTGACAGGAACACTGATGAATCCAGCAAAACCCACCCTCATCCGCGAAACCTTCCCCGTCGGGCCGTTGCAGTGCAACTGCACGATCATCGGTGATCCGCTCACTAAAAAAGCCATTGTGGTGGATCCGGGCGGCGATCATGAGTTGATTCTGGCGCGGCTGGAGAAGCTGGGTTTACAGGTGGTGAGCATCATCCATACGCATGCGCATCTGGATCACTTTTTGGCGTCGGGTCAGCTCAAGGAAAAAACCGGAGCGACGCTGCATTTGCACAAGGAAGACCAGTTTTTGTGGGACAACCTGGAGATGCAATGCGGCTTGTTTGGCGTGCCGTATACGCCGGTGCCGCCACCTGATCGCTGGCTGGCAGATGACGAAGAGCTGGCCTGTGGCTGCGGTGTTGCACTGCACACGCCGGGGCATACGCCTGGGTCCATGAGTTTTTGGTTTTCTGAGTCTAAGCTGTTGATCGCGGGCGATACGCTGTTTCGTCGCGGCGTTGGGCGCACGGATTTATGGGGCGGTGATCAGGCCACTATCGTGCGTTCGATCAAGCAGCGGCTGTATACGCTGGATGAGGACGCCACCGTGGTGACCGGGCATGGCCCGGATACTCGTCTAGGCGATGAAATGCGGGAGAACCCGTTTGTTCGCGCTTAAACAGTGCTTAAACAAGATGTAATGGAATTTTTACCGTTGGTCGTGTTCCAACGTTCCACAGAGGTCTACTGCCAGCGGCCTTTGACCCAGAAAGATTAAGTAGGAGCTTCACCATGTTTATCTCGCGTCGTTTGATTGTTGCTGCAAGTGCGATTGCCTTGTTGGCCGGCTGCGCCTCTCCTAACCCTTATGACAACCAGGGCCAGGCCTCGTCGGGTATGAGCAATACCGCCAAGTACGGTGGTCTGGGTGCCTTGGCCGGTGCTGTTGCCGGTGCTGCCATTGACCACAACAACCGTGGCAAGGGTGCGCTGATTGGCGCTGCGGTCGCGGGTCTGGGTGCTGCAGGCTACGGCTATTACGCTGACAAGCAAGAAGCCGCACTGCGTGCCAGCATGGCCAACACCGGTGTTGAGGTGCAGCGCCAAGGCGACAACATTACCTTGGTGATGCCGGGCAACATTACGTTTGCCACCAGCTCTGCGAACATTGCGCCAAGCTTCTATCAGCCGCTTAACAGCCTCGCCAATTCGCTGAAGCAGTTGAACAACCAGCAGCAGATCCAGATTGTCGGTTACACCGACAGCACCGGTAACAACGCTTTCAACCAGCAGTTGTCGCAACAGCGTGCGCAAAGCGTTGCAACGTATTTGACGTCGCAGGGTGTGAGCGGTCAGTACCTGTCGGTGATTGGTAAAGGCCCGGCAGATCCGATTGCAAGCAACGCCACCCCGGACGGCCGTGCTCAGAACCGCCGTGTTCAAATTACGCTGATGCCGATTCCGGGCATGAACTACCAGCAGCAGGGTCAGGTTCAACAGTACCCGTAACGTGGCAGGTGGAGTCGCAGCCTTTTGCTGCGACGCCAGCGCCCACTAAAAAAGCCCCGCGATCATTGCTGATCGCGGGGCTTTTTGTTGAGCGTCTGGCCGGGTGAATTACTTCTTCAGGCCGTAGTGCTCATCGAGCATGCCGGGGGCGTTCGGGCTTTTTGGCGCGTAGTCCTTTGGCGGCTCGGAGCTGTGCGGCGGGGTCAGGCGCTCGCGGTGCGGTTGTGGAGCTTCAGAGTGCAGGGCAGCCAGCAGACGTTGGCGTGTTTGCTCGTCCAGGGCCAGGCTGTTGGCGCCCTCGGCGAGGTGATCTTGTACTTCCTGGTAGCTCTGGGTGAGTTTCTTCACCAGATTGGCAGTGGTGTTGAAGTGGGTAACGACTTCACCCTGATAGTTATCAAAACGTTCCTGGATATCGTCCAGCTGACGCTGCGTGCGATTAGGCGCGGCGTTCGGCAGCAGACGGGCGACCAGAAAACCAATGACGACACCGGCAACCAGAGCCAGGGTCGGCAACAACCAAATTAAGAGCGAGCTTTCCACGAGTCCTTCCTCTATAAACGGCTTTGCTTTACGTTAACGGCTCGGACCTGCGCTGTATACCGCGATGCACTCGCAAATATGCCAGACAGAATCTATCAGCTAGACGTGTCGACCCACTTTGAGGTCACGGAGTTCCTTCTTGCTTACCCGCGAAACCCCCGTAGTGATTGATGGCCCGGTTGGCCAATTGGAAGCTTTATACCTCGATTCTGCTGAGCCGCGCGGCCTCGCGCTGCTGTGCCATCCCAACCCGGTGCAGGGTGGGACGATGATGAATAAAGTGGTCTCGACCCTGCAGCGCACTGCGCGCGATGCGGGTCTTGTTACGTTGCGATTTAATTACCGTGGCACCGGGGCCAGTGGCGGGAGCCACGACATGGGCACTGGCGAAGTCGACGATGCGTTGGCGGCTGCCCGTTGGTTGCGTGCTCAATACCCGGATCTGCCGCTGACCCTGCTGGGGTTTTCATTCGGTGGTTTTGTCGCCGCCAGCCTGGGTGGACGACTGGAGGCGCAGGGCGAAAAGCTCGCACGCCTGTTTATGGTCGCGCCTGCGGTGATGCGTTTGCGTGATGAAGATGCGCTGCCACAGACGTGCCCCATCACGGTTATCCAGCCTGAAACCGACGAAGTGATTGATCCGCAACTGGTTTATGACTGGTCAAAAGACCTCTCGCGCCCCCATGAGCTGCTGAAAGTGGCAGAATGCGGACACTTTTTTCACGGCAAGCTGCCCGAACTCAAAGAGTTGGTAGCGCCACGCCTTTTGAATTGATACAGCCTGATAAGCGATTACCCATGACCACTCGTACTCGTATCCTCACCGGTATCACCACCACCGGCACGCCGCACCTGGGCAATTATGCCGGTGCTATCCGCCCGGCAATTCTTGCCAGTCGTGACAGCAACGCCGACTCGTTTTACTTTTTGGCCGACTATCACGCCCTGATCAAATGTGATGACCCGCAGCGCATTCAGCGTTCGCGTCAGGAAATCGCAGCCACCTGGCTGGCGGGCGGTCTGGATGTTGAGCGTGTGACGTTCTATCGCCAGTCTGATATCCCGGAAATCCCGCAACTGGCGTGGTTTCTGACCTGCGTGGCGGCCAAGGGTCTGCTCAACCGGGCGCATGCGTACAAAGCGTCGGTAGACAAGAACCTGGAAAACGGTGAAGACCCGGATGCGGGCATTACCATGGGCCTGTACAGCTACCCGGTTCTGATGGCCGCAGACATCTTGATGTTTAACGCGCACAAGGTACCGGTGGGTCGTGACCAGATCCAGCACGTTGAGATGGCCCGCGATATCGGTCAGCGCTTCAACCACTTGTTCGGCAATGGCAAAGAGTTCTTCGCCATGCCTGAAGCATTGATTGAAGAAAGCGTGGCGACCTTGCCAGGTCTTGACGGTCGCAAGATGTCGAAAAGCTACGACAACACCATTCCGCTGTTCACCAGCGCCAAAGACATGAAAAGCGCGATCTCGCGAATCGTGACCGACTCCCGTGCGCCGGGCGAAGCCAAAGATCCGGACAACTCGCACTTGTTCACCTTGTATCAGGCGTTCTCGACGCCTGAGCAGTCGGCTGAGTTCCGTAGTGAGCTGTTGCAGGGCTTGGGCTGGGGTGAGGCGAAAGACCGTCTGTTCAAGCTGCTGGACGCTGAATTGGGCGAAGCGCGCGAGCGTTATCACGACCTGATGTCGCGCCCCGCAGACATGGAAGACATTCTTAAGGCCGGCGCGCAAAAAGCCCGTGCCATCGCAACGCCGTTTTTGGATGAGCTGCGCGAAGCCGTGGGCCTGCGTTCGTTTGAGAACGCTGCACAAACCACGGCGGCAAGCAAAAAGAAGGCCGCCAAAGGCCCGCGCTTTGTCAGCTTCCGCGATGAAGACGGCAGCTTCCGTTTCCGTCTGTTGAGCGCTGATGGCGAGCAATTGCTGCTGTCGCGCAGCTTCGCCGATGGCAAAACGGCGGGGCAGGTGACCAAGCAGTTGCAATCGGGTGAAGCGCTGGATGTACGCGCTGACGGTTTGAGTTTCAGCGTTTGGCTGGACGGTGTGAGTGTTGCCGACAGCCCGGCATTTGCCGATGACGCAGCACGTGATGCGGCAATCGAAGCGTTGCGCTTGGCCTTGGTGCCTGCGCAAGACTGACAAACTGCGACGTTTCGTCCCAGGTTTGATTGCCATTCCCCCGGGCCGTCGCTAAAGTGTCGGCCCGTTTTTGTTGCCCAGCTAGCGAATTATGACGCCTCTAGAACGATATCAAGCTGATCTGAAACGCCCGGACTTCTTCCACGATGCCGCGCAGGAAAACGCTGTGCGTCACCTGCAGCGTCTCTATGACGACTTGGTCGCGTCTTCGCAGAGCAAGCCTGGCCTGCTGGGCAAGCTGTTTGGCAAAAAAGACATCACGCCGGTCAAAGGCCTGTATTTTTGGGGCGGTGTGGGCCGGGGCAAGACTTACCTGGTCGATACGTTCTTTGATGCTTTGCCGTTCAAGCAGAAGGTACGTACGCACTTCCACCGTTTCATGAAGCGTGTGCACGAAGAAATGCGCACCCTCAATGGCGAGAAAAATCCGCTGACCATTATTGCCAAGCGCTTTGCCGATGAAGCGCGGGTGATCTGTTTCGACGAGTTCTTTGTGTCGGACATTACCGACGCCATGATTCTCGGCACTTTGATGGAAGAGCTGTTCAAGAACGGCGTGACCCTGGTGGCGACCTCCAACATCGTCCCGGACGGTCTGTACAAAGATGGTCTGCAACGTGCTCGCTTCTTGCCCGCCATTGCGCTGATCAAACAGCACACCGAAATCGTCAACGTCGACAGCGGTGTCGATTACCGTCTGCGCCATCTGGAGCAAGCCGAGCTTTACCACTTCCCGCTCAATGACGCCTCCGAGGCGAGCCTGCGCGAGAGCTTCAAAGCGTTGACGCATAACTCCACTCGGGCGGTCGAGAACGATGACCTGGTCATCGAGAACCGCACCATTCGTGCGCTGCGTACCTGTGATGATGTGGCCTGGTTTGATTTTCGCGAGCTGTGCGACGGCCCGCGTAGCCAGAACGACTACATTGAGCTGGGCAAGATCTTCAACGCCGTGATCCTCAGTGGTGTCGAGCAAATGGACGTTAAAACCGACGACATCGCGCGTCGCTTTATCAACATGGTCGACGAATTCTACGACCGTGGCGTCAAGCTGATCATCTCGGCTGAAGTGGAGCTCAAAGACCTCTACACCGGCGGTCGTTTGAATTTCGAGTTCCAGCGTACGCTGAGCCGTTTGCTCGAAATGCAATCCCACGAATATCTGACACGGGCGCACAAGCCTTAACGTGTTGCCTGGCTTTGGGCTTGGCTCGCGATCTTTTCAATATCAAAAGATCGCGAGGCGAGGTCAAGCGGCTTGTTGGAACTGTTGCCGATATTGGTTGGGTGACAGTTCGGTGTGCTGGCGAAACAGCCTCGCAAAGAAGCTGGCGTCGTCGTAGCCCACGTCGTAGCTGATGGTCTTGATGCTTTTGCGGGTGGCAGACAGCAAACCCTTGGCGGTTTCGATGCGCAAACGCTGCAGGTAGTGCAGGGGTTTGTCCCCCGTTGCGATCTGGAAGCGGCGCATGAAGTTACGGATGCTCATGCCGTGTTCACGGGCCACGTCTTCGAAACGAAACTTGTCGGCAAAGTGCTCTTCGAGCCAGTGCTGAATCTGCAAAATAATCACGTCTTGATGCAGCTTTTGCCCGCCGAAGCCAATGCGCCCCGGTGAGTAGTTGCGTTGCACTTCATACAGAATGTCGCGGGCCACGGCCTGGGCGATATTCGCGCCGCAGAAACGCTCAATCAAATAGATGTACAGGTCACAGGCCGAAGTAGGGCCGCCCGCGCAATACAGGTTGTCGGCGTCGGTGAGGTGCTTGTCCTGATTGAGGTGCACCTGTGGGAAGCGTTCGGCGAAGGTGTTGAAAAAACGCCAGTACGTCGTGGCTTCTTTACCGTCAAGCAAGCCGGCTTCTGCCAGCCAGAACACCCCGGTGGCTGCTGCGCACAGTACGGCGCCGCGTGCATGTTGTTCGCGCAGCCATGGCATGACCTGCGGGTAGCGCTGGCACAGGGTGTCAAAGTCGCCCCAGAAGGCGGGGAGGATGATGATATCGGCGTCATCCAGGCCGCCATCGACGGGCAGCAACACATTGCTGAAACTGCCTACGGGAAGGCTGTCGGGGCTGACGAGACGGGTTTCGAAGCTGGCGTTGAAGCCTTGGCCCAATTGTTTGCCGTGGCGCAGGCTGGCCAGGTGAAAGAAATCCTTGGCTTGCATCAGGGTAGAAGCGAACACCTGATCCGTGGCCAAAACGCTGACGCGCCGCAAGGGCGTGGAGAGTTGAGTAGACATGGTTTGATTATTCTTATAGGTGAAATTGGTCAACTTACGGCTGGATCGTCTTATGTTTTTTCCTGTGTGTCTAGGGGAAGGGGATCTAAACCGCTGTGTAGGAGCGAGCTTGCCTCGCGATCTTTTGATCTTTAAAAGATCGCGAGACAAGCTCGCTCCTACAGGGGGATTGGGTTAAGGCGCCGGGTTTGGTTGCTCTTTGTGGATGGCTTCAATGCCTGCGAGCACTTCATCCGAGAGCTTCAGGTCGGCGCTGGCAATGTTGCTTTTCAGTTGCTCCAGAGTGGTGGCGCCAATGATGTTGCTGGTCACGAACGGTTGTTGGGTGACATACGCCAAGGCCATTTGTGCCGGATCCAGCCCGTGTTCGCGGGCCAGTGCGATGTAACGCTCGCTGGCGGCAACCGACTGCGGGTTGGAATAGCGCGAAAAGCGGCTGTAAAGGCTCAGGCGGCCTTTTGCCGGGCGGGCGCCGCCGTTGTACTTGCCGGTCAGCATACCAAACGCCAGCGGCGAGTAGGCGAGCAGCCCGCACTGTTCGCGGATGGCGATTTCCGCCAGGCCCACTTCAAAGCTGCGGTTAAGCAGGTTGTAGGGGTTCTGGATCGACACCGCGCGTGGCCAGCCACGGCTCTCGGCCAACTGCAGAAACTTCATGGTTGCCCACGGGGTTTCGTTGGACAGGCCGATGTGGCGGATTTTGCCAGCTTTGACTTGTTCGTCGAGGGCTTCGAGGGTGTCCTCCAGCGGGGTGAAGTCTTCGTCGGCTTTGTGCGTGTAGCCCAGTTGGCCAAAGAAGTTGGTGCTGCGCTCGGGCCAGTGCAACTGGTACAGGTCGATCCAGTCGGTTTGCAGGCGCTTTAGGCTGGCGTCCAGCGCTTGCACGATGTGGGCGCGGTTGTGTTTCAAGTTGCCGTCACGGATGTAGTCGATGGTGTTGCCCGGGCCGGCAATTTTACTGGCCAGTACCCAGTCGGCACGGTCACCACGGGCCTTGAACCAGTTGCCGATGTAGCGCTCGGTGGTGGCGTAGGTCTCGGCTTTGGGCGGGACGGGGTACATCTCGGCGGTGTCGAGGAAGTTGATGCCGGCGTTTTTCGCGTACTCGATTTGCTCAAAGGCTTCATCTTGGGTGTTTTGCTCACCCCAAGTCATGGTGCCGAGGGCAATGGCACTCACATTGAGGTTGCTGCGGCCTAGCTGGCGGTAGTCCATCGGTCACTCCTTCGGGGAAAGAATCATAAAAGCAGGTTGTAATTTTTTGCGCAATCTGGATAATCGTCGACCTCTTTCTGCAGTGGAAGTGATGCGCCGCCTGCCGAAGAATCTTGCCGTTGAACGGACGCGCTGACCCGAGCCCCCGATAGCGTCTGTATCCGGCTGCCTTTGACTTGTCAAAGTACGCACTATTCAGTAAGATCCGCCGTCTAATTTACAGGGCGGCCCCTGAGGCTATAAAGAATGAAAACTTTTACTGCTAAACCAGAAACAGTAAAGCGCGACTGGTTTGTCGTCGACGCTGCTGGTCAGACCCTGGGTCGTCTGGCCACCGAGATCGCGAGCCGTCTGCGTGGTAAGCACAAGCCTGAATTCACTCCGCACGTTGACACCGGTGACTACATCGTTGTTATCAATGCCGAGCAGATTCGTGTTACTGGTGCTAAGACCTCTGACAAGATGTACTACTCTCACTCCGGTTTCCCGGGCGGGATTAAGTCGATCAACTTCGAAAAGCTGATCGCCAAAGCTCCTGAGCGCGTGATCGAGACCGCGGTTAAAGGCATGCTGCCTAAAAACCCACTGGGTCGCGACATGTACCGTAAGCTGAAAGTCTATGCGGGCGCTGCTCACCCTCATACTGCTCAGCAGCCCCAAGAACTGAAGTTTTAACGGAATAGTTCATTATGTCGGCGACTCAAAACTACGGCACTGGCCGTCGTAAGACTGCAACCGCACGCGTTTTCCTGCGTCCGGGTACTGGCAACATCTCCATCAACAACCGCTCCCTGGAAAACTTCTTCGGCCGCGAAACTGCCCGCATGGTAGTTCGTCAGCCGCTGGAACTGACCGAGACTGTTGAGAAATTCGACATCTACGTTACCGTTCTCGGTGGCGGTGTAAGTGGTCAAGCTGGCGCAATCCGCCACGGTATCACTCGCGCTCTGATGGACTACGACGAGACTCTGCGTAGCGCTCTGCGTAAAGCAGGCTACGTAACTCGCGATGCTCGTGAAGTTGAACGTAAGAAAGTCGGTCTGCGTAAAGCGCGTAAGCGTCCGCAGTACTCGAAGCGTTAATTCGCAGCTTCGTTCAAAAAGCCCAGCCTCCTCACGGAGCTGGGCTTTTTTTATGGGCGCAGAAAAGTTGCTGTGACAACGTGCCACATCCGCCAACTGCCTGTGCTGCAAGGGCTGCAGCCTGTCCCTCCCGGTAATTACCTTGTTTTAGTGTGGTCTTTTCATTACCATTCGGCAAAATTTTTATAAAGATTAGTTTGCTACTTACTAGATGCCTGATTTAACAGGCCGCAAAGCTGATGGGAGAGGACGGAATGAGCAAAGTCGACGTTAATGTCGGTCGGCGTCGCTTCCTCGTGGCAGCCACATCCGTGGTGGGTGCTGCAGGAGCGGTGGGGGCGGCGGTCCCGTTCGTGGGGTCGTGGTTCCCCAGTGCCAAGGCCAAGGCCGCTGGTGCGCCGGTAAAGGTCAATATCGCCAAGGTCGAACCGGGCCAGCAAATGGTTGCAGAATGGCGTGGTCAGCCAGTGTTCATCGTCCGCCGAACAGAAGAAATTCTGGCCAATCTGAAGAAAATCGATGATCGGCTTGCGGATCCAGACTCCAAACAGTCAGATCAACCGACCTACGTAAACCCCGAATTACGCTCGATCAAGCCCGAAATCCTGCTGCTGATCGGCATCTGCACCCACTTGGGTTGCTCGCCTACTTTCCGTCCTGAAGTGGCTCCTGCCGACCTTGGCAAGGATTGGGTGGGAGGATATTTCTGCCCGTGTCATGGTTCGCACTATGACCTGGCGGGCCGCGTCTACAAGGCTCAGCCTGCCCCGCTAAACCTGCCTGTGCCGCCTTATTACTATGAGTCGGACAACATTATTGTCGTTGGCCTTGATGGGGAGACCGCGTAATGAGCAAGTTCATGGATTGGATTGATGCTCGCTTCCCGGCCACCAAAATGTGGGAAGACCACCTCAGCAAGTACTACGCACCGAAGAACTTCAACTTCCTCTACTTCTTTGGCTCTCTCGCCTTGCTGGTGCTGGTCAACCAGATCGTTACGGGCGTGTGGCTGACCATGAGTTACACGCCGACGGCAGAGGACGCGTTTGCCTCGGTCGAATACATCATGCGTGACGTCGAATACGGTTCGATTTTGCGTCTGCTGCACTCCACGGGGGCATCGGCGTTCTTTATCGTGGTGTATCTGCACATGTTCCGTGGCTTGCTCTACGGCTCTTATCAGAAGCCGCGCGAACTGGTCTGGCTGTTCGGCATGATGATTTATCTGGCTTTGATGGCCGAAGCATTCATGGGCTATTTGCTGCCATGGGGGCAAATGTCCTACTGGGGCGCCCAGGTGATCATCTCGCTGTTTGGGGCGATCCCGGTGATCGGTAATGACCTGACGCAGTGGATTCGCGGTGACTACCTGATCTCCGGCATTACCCTGAACCGCTTCTTCGCGCTGCACGTTGTCGCACTGCCCATCGTGATTTTGGGGCTGGTGGTGCTGCACATTCTGGCGCTGCATGAAGTGGGCTCGAACAACCCCGACGGCATTGATATCAAGAAGTACAAGGACGAGAACGGCATCCCGCTGGACGGCATTCCGTTCCACCCGTACTACACCGTAAAAGACATTGTCGGCGTTGTGGTGTTCTTGTTTATCTTCTGCTCGATTGTGTTCTTCTTCCCTGAAATGGGCGGCTACTTCCTCGAAAAACCTAACTTTGAGCAGGCTAACGCCTTCAAGACGCCGGAGCATATTGCCCCTGTCTGGTACTTCACGCCGTTCTACGCGATCTTGCGGGCCATCCCGGACAAGCTCATGGGCGTGATCGCCATGGGCGCTGCGATTGCGGTGCTGTTTGTGTTGCCCTGGCTGGACCGCAGCCCTGTTAAATCCATGCGCTACAAAGGCTGGATGAGCAAGATCTGGTTGTGGGTGTTCTGCATCTCGTTCGTGATTCTGGGTGTATTGGGTGTGTTGTCGCCGACCCCGGAGCGCACATTGTTGTCGCAGGTGTGTACGTTCCTGTACTTCGCCTACTTCATTCTGATGCCGTTCTACACCCGGCTTGAGAAGACCAAACCGGTTCCGGAAAGGGTGACTGGCTGATGAAAAAGTTATTTGCCGTATTAATGCTTGTGATGATGCCGGTGCTGTCCTTTGCGTCCGAACAGGGCGTGCACCTTGACAAGGTCGACATCGATGTTTCTGACAAGGCCGCGTTGCAAGATGGTGCGCGTACCTTTGCCAACTATTGCATGGGCTGTCACAGCGCCAAGTTTCAGCGTTACGAGCGGGTGGCTGACGATCTGGGGATCCCTCACGATGTCATGCTGAAGAATCTGGTGTTCACCGGCGCCAAAATTGGCGATCACATGAACATCGGCATGCAGCCTGAAGACGCCAAGACGTGGTTTGGCGCGGCGCCGCCTGACTTGACCCTGGTTGCTCGCGTGCGCGGTACAGATTGGCTCTACAGCTATCTGCGTTCGTTCTATGAAGACCCGTCGCGCCCTTGGGGTGTGAACAATACGGTCTTCCCGAATGTGGGCATGCCAAACGTGCTTGCGCCGCTGCAAGGGCGTCAAGTTATCGGTTGCAAGCAAGTACAGATCGTCGAAGACGGCAAGAAGCAGTATGATCCGCTCACCGGCACGCCTTTGACACATGAAGCGTGCGACCAGCTGACAGTGTTGCCCAAGACCGGCACGCTGACTGAAGAGCAGTTCGACGAGAAGATCAAGAACCTTGTGACCTTCCTGGCCTATTCGGCCAACCCGGTGAAGCTGGAGCATCAGCGCATCGGTACGTACGTGCTGCTCTATCTGGCCTTCTTCTTCGTCTTCGCTTATTTGCTCAAGCGCGAATACTGGAAGGATGTGCACTGATACCGTTACATGCATTGCTGTTAATCGTGCGCGCCCAAGGGTGTCTCTAAAAAGGTAACAGTGCAGGACACAGTGAAAGCGGGGCCAACTTGGCCCGCTTTCGCGGTTCTGCTGTTATGGGAGGCATTTCTTGGGCGCGTTCGTTTTTCCGCTCCTGATAATTTCAACAAGCGAGGAGGACCGCCATGGGCGTGACCAATCGGTTGGCCTGTTACTCCGACCCCGCCGACCACTATTCCCACCGAGTACGTATTGTACTCGCCGAGAAAGGTGTCAGCGCCGAGATCATCAGTGTGGTGGCGGGTCGTCATCCGCCAAAACTGATCGAAGTGAATCCGTACGGCAGCCTGCCAACCCTGGTCGATCGCGACCTGGCGTTGTGGGAATCGACTGTCGTGATGGAATACCTGGATGAGCGTTACCCGCATCCGCCGTTGTTGCCGGTGTACCCGGTAGCGCGGGCCAACAGCCGTCTGCTGATGCACCGGATCCAGCGTGACTGGTGCAACCTGGTCGACTTGATCCTCGATTCGCGTACCAAAGAGCCGGCACGTGTGCAGGCGCGCAAAGAATTGCGCGAGAGTCTGACCGGCGTGTCGGCATTATTTGCAGACAAACCTTTTTTCCTCAGTGACGAGCAAAGTCTGGTCGACTGCTGCCTATTACCGATACTCTGGCGCCTGCCTGTTTTGGGTATTGAGTTGCCGCGGCCTGCCAAGCCGCTGCTTGACTATATGGAGCGCCAGTTTGCGCGTGAGGCTTTCCAGGCAAGCTTGTCTGGTGTCGAACGCGACATGCGCTAAGGCTTTAGGAGCCCTTGATGAATTCAAGTCGACCTTATCTGGTGCGTGCGCTCTATGAGTGGATTGTGGATAACGATTGCACTCCGCACTTGCTGGTTAAATCGGACTACCCGAAGGTGCAAGTGCCTCAGGGTTTTGCCAGTGACGGACAGATTGTCCTGAACGTATCCCCGAGCGCCGTGCGTAACCTGCACATGGACAACGAAGCAGTCAGCTTTGACGGGCGTTTTGGAGGTGTGCCACACACGTTGTACGTGCCGGCAGCTGCCATTCTGGGTATTTACGCCCGGGAAAACGGCCAGGGCATGATGTTTGATCTTGAAGAAGCGTTTGACGTGGATGATGAGATCGAGCCGGACGACGACAGCCCGCCACCAGACACCGAGCCGCCGCGCCCTAGCGGACGGCCAAGCCTCAAAGTGGTGAAGTAACAAAAAAGGCGACCTGCAGAGGTCGCCTTTTTTGTGGTCGCTGTCCCGTCTTGTAGGAGCGCGCTTGTCTCGCGATCTTTTGATCTTTAAAGATCGCGAGGCAAGCTCGCTACAGGTAATTAGTCAATGTACTCAAAGAGTTTGACGATCTTCTGCACGCCGGACACGCCTTGTACCAGGTTGGTAGCGCGGGCGGCTTCTTGCTGGGTGACCAGGCCGAGCATGTAAACAATGCCGTTCTCGGTCACGACTTTAATGCGCGAACCCGGAATGGCGTTGTCAGTCAGCATTTGGGTTTTGATCTTGGTGGTCAGCCAGGCATCGTTGTTGCGCGCCAGGATCGAGGAGGGCGCCATGACTTGCAGCTCGTTGTTGACCTTTTTGACCCGTTGCACAGCCGCAGCGGCTTGTTCAGCCTGGGCCTTGAGGTCGGCGCGTGGGGTTTGGCCTGCCAGCAGCACGATGCCGTTGTAGCTGGTGACAACGATGTGCGAGCCGTTATCCAGATCCGGGTTGGCCTTGGCGACGTTGACGGCCACTTTGGTTTCAATCAGTGAATCATCAATTTTGCTGCCGAACGTGCGGGTGCCACGGTCGTCTTCAATCGGTGTGTCACGGGTAGCGGTCAGCACTGAACTGCAACCCGCGGTCAGGCCGAGGCACAGCGTCAATGCCACGAGGCTAAGGCGCTTAAAAGTCATTCTTCACTCCCAAACAGTTGGCTGTCGATCAGATCGCACAGGCAGTGGATCGCCAGCAGGTGGACTTCTTGAATGCGTGCAGTGACAGTGGACGGAACGCGGATTTCCACGTCCTCAGGCAGTAGCAGCGAGGCCATGCCGCCGCCGTCACGGCCGGTCAGGGCGACTACGATCATTTCGCGATCATGCGCCGCTTGAATGGCCTGAATGATGTTGGCTGAGTTGCCGCTCGTGGAGATCGCAAGCAGTACGTCGCCGGGTTGGCCGAGGGCGCGGATCTGCTTGGAAAAAACCTCGTTGAAGGTGTAGTCGTTAGCGATCGAGGTAATCGTCGAGCTGTCAGTGGTCAATGCAATGGCAGGCAAGCTGGGGCGCTCGCGCTCAAAGCGGTTGAGCAGCTCGGACGAGAAGTGCTGGGCGTCACCGGCTGAGCCGCCGTTGCCGCACGAGAGCATTTTGCCTTCGTTGAGCAAGGCGTTGACCATCACTTGGCTGGCAAGCTCGATGTGCGGAGCAAGTACCGCCATCGCCTGCTGCTTGGTGTCGATACTGGCCTGAAAAAGCTGGCGAATCCGGGATTGCATGTCCATCTATGTGACCTTAATTAGGGCGGCTGGTCGGGCGTGATCCAGGTGTTCCTGAGTGACTTCCCGGCACAAAAATGTGCAGCCCGCAAAGCAAAGCAAAATCGTTTTAAAAAGGGTGCTGAAATCGGCCCTGCAGCGTTTTAGCTGTCAAAGGCGTTCCGTAGCCAGTTCAAGTGAGGTGTTGCGCTATCCATGGCTACCACGTCGAATCGGCACGGGTAGTTGGCCCAGCGTGATTCGCGTTGCAAGAAGTACTGGGCGGCCATAATCAGCTTCTGACGCTTGCGAGCATCAACGCTGGCGAGTGCGCCACCCCATTGCGCATGTTGTCGGTAACGAACTTCGACGAATACTACTGTATCGCCGTCAAGCATGACCAGATCCAGCTCGCCGCGCTTGCATAGCCAATTTTGCGCCAGCAAGCGTAAACCGTGTTGCTCAAGATGCCGTAGCGCAGTGCGCTCGGCATCTTTGCCTGTTTGCTGGCTTGAGCGATCGGGCATCAGTTGGGTGTGTCAGGCAGGCGATGAATCTGCCCGTTGGCGAACTCGGCCCATGGCAACTGACGCTGAATGTGCTGGCTGGAGTCCATGCTGAGGCTACCGGACAAGCCGTCGACACGGTTTTCAGGCAGTGCCTTGAGCTGGCCCAGACGCGACGACAGTTCGAAAGCGTCTACGCCCATGGCGTACAGGCGGCCCAGGCTACCACCGGCTTGGGGCCATTGCGCTGCTACTTGCTGGCGCAGTGGGTTGGCGGTGTCGAGCAGCCAAGGGGTTTCGCAGAAGCGGATGCCGTTCATGTCGTTGTACTGGTTCTGGTCGCCGCTGGCACTGAAGACGTGCGAGGTGGCGTAAACCGGGATATCACCAGCGTACTGGTAGTTCAGGGTCGGTTTGATCTGTTGGGCTTGCTGCGGCGTTGCGGCCAGGAAGATGAACTCCATGTCCTGACGGCGCGATGGCTGGCCAGAGCCGCCAGCGTTACGCAGTTGCACCAGATCGGCGACCTGTTGTGCCAGGGCAACCGGCTTGTCGATGTGTTCGACACCGACAATAGTGCCGCCGTTGGCTTCCCATTCCTGACGGAAGGCTTTAAGTACGCGGTCGCCCCATTCGCCTTGCGGCACCATGGCGCCTGCGCGGGTCAGGCCGTCGGCATGGGCGCGGCGAGCCACTTCGCGGGCTTCGTCTTCAGCCGCCAGACCAAACTGGAACAGTTGTGCCGGGCCTTGGCCGCCTTCGCTGTAGTTAAGGGCCAGGGTGGTAATCGGCAGTTGCTGGTGCATGTTCAGTTGCTTGACCAGGGATTTCTCCAGCGGGCCGACCACCAGTTGCACGCCATCGGCCTGGGCCTTGCGATAGAAGTCATCCAGCGAGGTCAGGCGCGAGCTGTCATAGAACTGAACGCTCGGCGGGTTTTGACCGGCTTGCTGGGCTTGATAGTAGGCCGCCATGAAGCCGTCGCGCAGTGCCTTGCTGACAGAGGCCAGTTGGCCGTCTTGAGGCAGCAGCAGGGCGATTTTGGTCAGCGGTTGGCTGGCCAGTTCCTTGAGCTTGATCAGCGTGGCTGGCAGTTGAATGGCTGCCGGGTGCACCGGGTTTTGTGCGCGCCATTGATCGATGGCGTTTTGCTGGTCTTGCAGGCTGCTGGCGCTCTTGATGGCTAGCGCCAAAGACATCCAGCCGCCCAGTACACCAGGCTCGGGCGTGCGCAGTTGGTCAGCCGGCAAGGCGGCAACCAGTGCCCAGATGGCCTCGTTGTTACTGTTGGCTGCGTCGTCGGTCAGGCTCTGGCTCATGGCAACACGCTCGCGCGCGGCGGCCAGGGTTTGACCGTCCGCCTCCAGCGCCAGGGCGCGAACCTTGTGGGTGCGCATTTGCAGGTCGGCCGGCATCTCATTGAGGCGCGAGACGCTTGGGTGATTCAGGGCGACCAGAGCGTCCTTGGGCTGATTGCGGCTCATCGCCAGTTCAGCGGCCAGGGTGCTGGCAAACACCTGTTGTGCAGGCTTGAGCTGATCCAGCGGCACTTGCGCCAGAATTTGCGCAGCGCGCTGGTTGTTGTGTTGGCGTATGGCAAGGTCGGTTGCGGACAGGCGCAGCAGCGCTGCTTTTTCCGGGTCCTTGCTCGCAGAGGCCTCTTGCAGCAGCTGTTCAAGGCTGGCATCGGGCGTACGTGGGAGTTCGCCAAGGCTGGACGAGGGCGAGCTGGCGCAGGCCGCCAGCAAGGCAGCGAGGCAGAGGGCAGTGAACAGCCGCAGGCAAGCGATCATGTAGTGTTCCTGATACTCGAACAAAAGAGTGGCGAAGTGTACCCAAGCGCTGGCCGGGACGCGATCTTACTGGTGATAAAGCTTCACTTTAGATGAGTTATGGCCACTGCGATGGGCAGTGTTTTGCCGGTTGAGACTTTTGGCCGCTCCTTTAAGGGTGCGTCCAGCCAGGCTCTACGCGTTACAATGGCGCCTTTAACTCTCATGAGGTGCGCGTTTTGACTGCTCCAGGTGCTTTGAATTCCGTTGTTGGCTCACTTTATGTGGTGGCCACGCCCATCGGTAACCTGGACGACATCAGTGCGCGTGCGCTCAAAGTGTTGCGCGAGGTATCGCTGATCGCGGCCGAGGACACGCGCCACTCGCTGCGTCTGATGCAGCATTTTGGTATTACGACGCCGCTGGGCGCCTGTCACGAGCATAACGAGCGGGATGAGGGGAACCGCTTCATCCAGCGCTTGCTCGCCGGTGAGGACGTGGCGTTGATCTCAGACGCGGGGACGCCGCTGATCTCTGATCCAGGCTACCACCTGGTGCGCCAGGCACGTGCGGCCGGGGTCAAAGTGGTGCCGGTGCCGGGTGCGTGCGCCTTGATTGCCGCTTTGTCGGCCGCGGGCTTGCCCTCTGACCGTTTTATCTTCGAAGGCTTCTTGCCGGCCAAGGCTGTGGGCCGTCGCTCGCGTCTGGAAGCAGTAAAGGAAGAACCGCGTACGCTGATTTTCTATGAGGCGCCGCACCGTATTCTGGAATGCCTGCAAGACATGGAGTCGGTGTTTGGTGCTGATCGCCCGGCATTGTTGGCGCGGGAGCTGACCAAGACCTTTGAAACTCTCAAGGGCTTGCCTTTGTCCGAACTGCGCGCTTTTGTTGAGGCAGACAGCAATCAACAGCGTGGCGAATGCGTCGTGCTAGTTGCCGGCTGGACAGCTCCCGAGGCTGATCAAGTTGTCAGCAGTGAAGCCATGCGCATTCTTGATTTGTTGCTTAAAGAGATGCCGCTCAAGCGTGCGGCTGCATTGGCTGCTGAAATAACCGGTGAGCGCAAAAACGTGTTGTACCAAGTTGCGCTTGATAAGCAGAAAGCAGAGTAACGAGTAGTGGCGTTTAGCCTTGATTTAAGAATCGGGCTTTAAATATAGCCGCAGAAGTTTGGTTGTCGGGCGCTAATGCACGCTTTAAAGCTTGTTCTATACGCTGCGTACAGTTAACCTTCGCGCCGGAGAGTCGATTGGACAGTCGCTGCCCTCTATGAAAATTAGGGGGGGGAGGAAAGTCCGGGCTCCATAGGGCGAAGTGCCAGGTAATGCCTGGGAGGCGTGAGCCTACGGAAAGTGCCACAGAAAATAACCGCCTAAGCGCTTCGGCGCCGGTAAGGGTGAAAAGGTGCGGTAAGAGCGCACCGCACGTCTGGCAACAGTTCGTGGCTAGGTAAACCCCACTTGGAGCAAGACCAAATAGGGTCCCAAGGCGTGGCCCGCGCTGGGACCGGGTAGGTTGCTAAAGATGTCCAGTGATGGCCATCGTAGACGAATGACTGTTCAAGACAGAACCCGGCTTACAGATCGACTCTCCACCTTTTTCCCCCTGCTTGTTTCGCAAGCAGATATGCATGTAGACATGCTCGCTTCACCCCCTCGCTTTAGTTGCATGAAGAACCGCTCATCTTAATGTCAAAAAAACCTCACTCTTAAGAAACCACTTTAAGTTTGAAGTCCTGCGCATTGAATTAGCTGCGGATCGCCCCTCCAAAAAACCTTTCGCTTATTGCTGTACGTCTATTTACCCACCTAAATCTCAGTAATGTAAGGATTTTCCTTCGGGCCGCGCCTTGACGGTGTGGTAGGGGCATTCCTATAGTGTGCGCAAGTGGCGAAAAGTGGCATAAAGTGGGTTTTCCAGACGTAAAACGCTAATATTTGGAGTGCCGCCTCGTGTTTCGCGGAGCTAACGCAATCAGTCTCGATGCCAAGGGCCGTCTCGCAATGCCGAGCCGGTACCGTGACGAGCTGAATTCGAGAAGCTCCGGGCAACTGATTGTGACCATTGATGCGGTGGATCCCTGCTTATGTGTGTACCCGCTCGATGAGTGGGAATTGATTGAAACCAAGCTGCGGGCGTTGCCGTCGTTACGTGAAGAAAACCGACGTTTACAACGCTTGTTGATTGGTAATGCCGTCGATCTTGAGCTCGATGGCAGTGGTCGTTTTCTGGTGCCGCCGCGTTTGCGTGAGTATGCCAAGTTGGACAAGCGCGCGATGTTGGTGGGCCAGTTGAACAAGTTTCAACTGTGGGACGAGGATGCCTGGGAAGCCGTTTCTGCCGCTGACCTTGCAGCCATTCAACAACCGGGCGCGATGCCTGATGAACTGCGTGATTTAATTCTGTGACTATTGATAGCGACTTCAACCACATCACCGTACTGCTCGATGAAGCCGTAGAGGCTCTCGCCGTACGTCCTGATGGATGCTATCTGGATGGCACCTTTGGTCGCGGCGGACATAGCCGCCTGATACTCCAGCATCTTGGCCCCCAGGGGCGTCTCCTCGGGTTTGATAAAGATCCACAAGCGATTGCGACCGGGCAAGCGCTAGCGGCCGAAGACGGCCGCTTTGTCATTGTGCAGCGCAGCTTTGCTGAAATGGGATCCGAAGTGGCCGAGCGCGGCCTGGCCGGCAAGGTCAGCGGTGTCTTGCTCGACCTGGGCGTGTCTTCGCCACAGCTTGACGACCCGGAGCGTGGCTTCAGCTTCATGAATGACGGCCCGCTGGACATGCGCATGAACCCGAATGCGGGCATTAGCGCGGCGGAGTTCGTCAACACCGCCTCCCACGAAGAAATTACCCGTGTGTTCAAGGAGTACGGCGAAGAGCGTTTTTCCGGTCGCATGGCCCGTGCCGTGGTCGAGCGCCGTGAAATCACGCCGTTTGAGCGCACTGGCGATCTGGCTGAAGTGCTTAAAGTTGCCAACCCGGCTTGGGAAAAGGGCAAGCACCCTGCGACCCGTACGTTCCAGGGCCTGCGTATTCACGTCAATAACGAACTCGGAGACCTGAAGGCCGGTCTTGAAGCGGCGCTGGAGTCGCTGGAAGTCGGCGGCCGTCTGGTTGTTATCAGCTTCCACTCCCTCGAGGACCGTATCGTCAAGCTGTTCATGCGTGATTTGGTCAAAGGTGAACCGGACAACCTGCCCCGTGGCTTGCCTGTCCAGCACAAAGCCTTTGAACCCAAGATCAAAATTCATGGCAAGGCGCAGTTCGCTTCTGAAGCCGAACTCAAAGCCAACCCGCGCTCGCGCAGCGCTGTCATGCGCGTTGCGGAGAAGCTTCGTTGAACAACCTTTACGCCAAACCCCTCCCCGGCGGAAGCTTCTTCATGCTGCTGCTGTTTGTTGTCGTGCTGGTTTCAGCCGTGGGCGTTTCTTATAGCGCGCACTGGAACCGCCAATTGCTCAACACCCTGTATGGGGAGCTGAGCGTGCGCGACAAGGCCCAGGCAGAGTGGGGCCGCTTGATCCTTGAGCAGAGCACCTGGACTGCCCATAGCCGTATCGAAACCCTGGCCAGCGAACAACTGAAGATGCACATCCCCGGTGCAGCAGAAGTTCGGATGGTGACGCCATGATCAAACTCGAAGGCGCGCTCTATCCGTGGCGTTTTCGCGTGGTGCTGGGTTTACTGGCGCTGCTGGTAGGCGCGATCGCTTGCCAGATTATCTACCTGCAAGTGATCGACCACGATTTCTTGAAAGGTCAGGGTGATGCCCGCAGCTTGCGGCACATCACTATCCCGGCACACCGTGGCTTGATTACCGACCGTAATGGCGAGCCTTTGGCGGTCAGTACGCCGGTGACCACGCTGTGGGCCAACCCAAAAGAAATGCAGGCGGGTAAAGATCACTGGCCGGCATTGGCACGCGCGCTTGGGCAGGACCCTAAAGTGCTGACTGCGCGCCTTGAGCAGCAAGCCAACAAAGAATTCATTTACCTCGTTCGTGGCCTGACGCCCGAGCAGGGGCAAGTCGTGCTCGACCTCAAGGTTCCGGGCGTTTACGGCATTGAAGAGTTCCGCCGCTTCTACCCGGCCGGTGAAGTCACTGCGCACATGGTGGGCTTTACCGATATCGATGACAAAGGCCGTGAGGGTGTCGAGCTGGCCTATGACGAATGGCTGGCCGGTGTGCCGGGCAAGCGACAGGTTATCAAGGACCGACGCGGTCGTCTGATCAAAGACATTCAAGTCACCAAAAACGCCAAGGCAGGGAAGACCTTGGCGTTGTCGATTGACCTGCGCCTGCAATACCTGGCCAACCGCGAACTGCGCAATGCGCTGGTCGAAAACGGCGCCAAGGCGGGCAGCCTGGTGATCATGGACGTGAAGACCGGCGAAATCCTCGCCATGGTCAACCAGCCGACCTACAACCCGAATAACCGTCGCAACCTGCAACCGGCGATGATGCGTAACCGCGCCATGATCGACGTGTTCGAGCCGGGTTCAACGGTTAAGCCGATTTCGATGAGTGCGGCGCTGGAAACCGGTCGCTGGAAACCAACCGACAAGGTTGAGGTGTATCCGGGTACCTTGCAGTTGGGCAAATACACCATCCGTGACGTATCGCGCACTGAAGGCCCGGTGCTGGACCTGACCGGCATCCTGATCAACTCCAGTAACGTGGGTATGAGTAAGGTCGCCTTCGATATCGGTGGCGAAGCGATTTTCCGTCAGATGGCGAAAATGGGCCTGGGCCAGGACACCGGTCTGGGCTTCCCTGGCGAGCGTGTGGGTAACCTGCCTAACTACCGTGAGTGGCGCAAAGCCGAAACCGCGACCCTGTCTTACGGCTACGGTGTTTCCGTGACCGCGATCCAGTTGGTTCACGCGTTCTCGGCATTGGCCAACAACGGCAAGCTGGCACCGCTGACCTTGCTCAAAGCCGACAAGGACAAGCCCGTACAAGCCACGCAAGTCATGCCGGAGCAGGTCGCCAAGACCTTGCAAGGCATGCTCCAGGAAGTGATCGAAAACCCGCGTGGTGTCTGGCGTGCCAAGGTGCCGGCGTATCACGTCGGCGGCAAGTCGGGTACAGCGCGTAAAACCTCGTCCGGCGGCGTTAAAGGCTACGCGGTCAACTCTTACCGTTCCCTGTTTGCCGGTTTTGGCCCGATGAGCGATCCGCGCTACGCGATCGTGGTCGTGATCGATGAGCCGAGCAAGGCGGGCTACTTCGGTGGTCTGGTATCGGCGCCGGTCTTCAGCAAAGTGATGTCCGGAACGTTGCGCCTGATGAACGTGACCCCGGACAACCTGCCGACGGCAGCAGAGCAACAAGCTGCGACCGCTGCAGCAGCCAAAGGAGGGCGCGGCTAATGTCCCTGAACCTGATCAAGATTTTCCCAAACGCGGGTCACGACGTGATGATCCGTGAGTTGACCCTCGACAGCCGCAGTGTGCGTGCCGGTGATTTGTTCCTCGCGGTGCCGGGCGCCAAGCTCGATGGTCGTGAACACATTGCCGATGCCTTGCAGCGTGGCGCAGCCGCCGTGGCCTATGAAGTCGAAGGCGCTTCGGTGTTGCCGATTACCGACGTACCGCTGATCCCTGTCAAAGGCTTGATCGCCCAACTGTCAGACCTGGCCGGGCGCTTTTATGGTGAACCAAGCCACGCCCTCAATCTGGTGGGTGTTACCGGCACCAATGGCAAAACCAGCGTGACGCAACTGGTCGCCCAAGCGCTTGATCATCTGGGCCAGCACTGCGGCATCATTGGCACGCTGGGAACCGGTTTTTACGGTGCGCTGCAAAGCGGGCGCAATACCACGCCGGACCCGATTGCGGTGCAAGCCATGTTGGCCGACCTGAAAAAGGCCGGGGCCAAAGCCGTTGCCATGGAAGTGTCGTCCCACGGGCTGGATCAAGGTCGTGTCAGCGCGTTGGCGTTCGACGTGGCCGTGATGACCAACTTGTCCCGCGATCATCTGGACTATCACGGCACCATGGAGGCTTATGCAGCCGCCAAGGCCAAGCTGTTTGCCTGGTCTGATCTGCGCTGCCGGGTGGTGAACCTGGATGACGAGTTCGGCCGTCAACTGGCGAGCGAAAAACACCCCTCGAAACTGATCAGTTACAGCCTCGAAGACAGCAGCGCTTACCTGTATTGCCGCGACGCGGTGTTCGATGACGACGGTGTGCGCGCCACGTTGGTAACCCCGCAAGGCGAGCACCTGTTGCGCAGCACCTTGCTCGGTCGTTTCAACCTGAGCAACGTCCTGGCGGCGGTTGGCGCGCTGCTCGGTCTCGATTATGCGCTCGATGAAATTCTCAAGGTTTTGCCCAAGCTGGACGGCCCGGTGGGTCGCATGCAGCGCCTGGGCGGCGGCAGCAAGCCGCTGGTCGTGGTCGATTATGCTCACACCCCGGACGCCCTGGAAAAAGTACTGGCGGCCCTGCGTCCTCACGCCAAAGGTCAATTGCAATGCCTGTTCGGCTGCGGCGGTGACCGTGATCGCGGCAAGCGCCCGATCATGGCTGAAGTGGTCGAGCGGTTGGCTGACGCCGTACTGGTGACAGACGACAACCCGCGCAGCGAAGACCCGGCGCAGATCTTCAGCGATATCCGTGCAGGCTTTGCCAACGCTGACAAGGTGACCTTTGTCGCCGGTCGCGGTGCTGCCATTGCCCAGATCATCGCCAATGCCCACGCCGAGGACGTCATCGTGCTGGCCGGTAAGGGGCACGAGGACTATCAGGAAATCAACGGCGAACGCCACGATTTCTCAGACCTGGTCGAAGCTGAAAAAGCCCTGGACGCCTGGGAGGCTGCACATGCTTAAGCCGTTGCTGTTGAGCGAAGTGGCAGCCACCCTGAACGGCCGTTTGGTCGGTGAAGACGCGCGTTTCAGCGGCGTCAGCATCGACAGTCGCGCCATTGGCCAGGGCCAGTTGTTCATAGCCCTGACTGGCCCGCGTTTTGATGGCCATGACTACTTGAATGACGTCGCTGAAAAAGGCGCCGTCGCAGCCTTTGTTGAGCGCGAAGTGCCTGAGTCGGCCTTGCCTCAACTGGTGGTCAAGGATACCCGTGTCGCGCTGGGCCAATTGGGTGCGCTGAACCGTGCCGGCTACGACAAGCCTGTTGCGGCCATCACCGGCTCCAGCGGCAAAACCACGGTTAAGGAAATGCTTGCCTGCATCCTGCGCACGCGTGGCCCGGTGCTGGCGACCAAAGGCAACTTGAATAACGACTTGGGTGTGCCGCTGACCCTGCTCGAACTAACTCAGGAACACACCTCGGCGGTCATCGAACTGGGTGCTTCGCGCATCGGCGAAATCGCCTACACCGTGGCCATGACCAAGCCCCACGTTGCGGTGCTGAACAATGCCGGCACCGCCCACGTGGGTGAGTTCGGCGGCCCTGACAAAATCGTCGAGGCCAAAGGTGAAATTATTGAAGGCCTGGCGGCAGATGGCATCGCCGTGCTCAACCTCGATGACAAGGCTTTTGCCATCTGGCACGCCCGTGCAGCCGGTCGCCAGATGCTCAGCTTCTCGCTGAAAAATCCTGAAGCAGATTTTTACGCCAGTGACTTGAGCCTGGATGCGCGGGGTTGCCCACGTTTTACCTTGCACAGCCCGCAAGGTATCGAGCCGGTTCAAATCAACCTGTTAGGCACCCATAACGTGGCCAACGCTTTGGCCGCCGCGGCCGCTGCCCATGCGCTGAGTGTGTCGTTGTTCGGCATCAAAACCGGCCTTGAGGCCGTGCAGCCGGTCAAAGGGCGTGCGGTCGCGCAAGTGACTAGCACAGGCCTGCGAATTATTGATGACACTTACAACGCAAACCCCACCTCAATGTGCGCTGCCGTTGATATACTCGCCGCCTTTTCCGGTCGTACCGTCCTGGTACTCGGAGACATAGGCGAGCTGGGTGAGTGGGCGGAGCAAGGACATCGTGAAGTAGGCGCTTATGCCGCCGACAAGGTTTCAGCGCTCTATGCGGTGGGACCGCTGATGGCTCATGCCGTCGCTGCATTTGGACACCAGGCTCGTCACTTTGCCAATCAGGCTGACCTGATCACGGCACTTCGCACTGAGCACGAAAAAAACACCACTATTTTGATCAAGGGCTCGCGCAGCGCAGCGATGGAAAACGTCGTTGCGGCACTGTGCGGTTCCTGCGGGGAGAAACATTAATGCTGCTGCTTCTAGCGGAGTATCTACAACAGTTCTACAAGGGCTTCGCAGTCTTCCAGTACCTGTCCCTGCGCGGGATTCTGGGCGTACTGACCGCGCTGTCGTTGTCGTTGTGCCTGGGCCCGTGGATGATCCGCACCTTGCAAAACCGTCAGATCGGCCAATCGGTGCGTAATGATGGTCCGCAATCACACCTGTCCAAATCCGGCACCCCGACCATGGGCGGTGCGTTGATTTTGTCGGCCATTACCATCAGCACCCTGCTGTGGGCTGACCTGAGCAACCGTTATGTGTGGGTCGTGTTGCTGGTGACCCTGCTGTTTGGCGCCATCGGCTGGGTTGACGACTACCGCAAGGTCATCGAAAAGAACTCGCGCGGGCTGCCAAGCCGCTGGAAGTACTTCTGGCAATCGGTGTTCGGTCTGGCTGCGGCGATCTTCCTGTACGTGACCGCGCCAAGCGCCGTCGAAACCACCCTGATCCTGCCGATTCTTAAAGATGCCAGCATTCCACTGGGCATCGGCTTTGTCGTGCTGACCTATTTTGTGATCGTCGGTTCGAGCAACGCGGTCAACCTGACTGACGGCCTCGACGGCCTGGCGATCATGCCCACCGTGATGGTCGGCGGCGCGCTGGGTATCTTCTGCTATCTGTCGGGCAACCTGAAATTCGCTGACTACCTGCTGATCCCGTATGTCCCGGGCGCCGGTGAGTTGATTGTATTCTGCGGCGCACTGATTGGCGCCGGTCTTGGTTTCCTGTGGTTCAACACCTACCCGGCACAAGTGTTCATGGGCGACGTCGGCGCACTGGCACTGGGCGCTGCGCTGGGCACCATCGCGGTCATCGTGCGTCAAGAAATCGTGCTGTTCATCATGGGCGGTGTGTTCGTGATGGAAACCCTGTCGGTGGTCATCCAGGTCGCGTCGTTCAAGCTGACTGGCAAGCGGGTGTTCCGTATGGCGCCGATTCACCACCACTTTGAACTCAAGGGCTGGCCTGAGCCACGCGTGATCGTCCGTTTCTGGATTATCACCGTGATCCTCGTGTTGATCGGCCTTGCCACGCTGAAGCTGAGGTAGAACCTGTGTCTCTGATCGCTTCTGACCACTTCCGCATCGTTGTCGGCCTCGGCAAGAGCGGCATGTCCCTGGTACGCTTTCTGGCGAGCCGGGGTGTGTCGTTTGCCGTGGCAGACACGCGGGAAAATCCCCCGGAGCTGGCCACGCTGCGCCGTGACTATCCGCAGGTGGACGTGCGTTGTGGCGAGCTGGACGTCGAGTTCCTGTGCCGCGCCGACGAGCTCTACGTGAGCCCCGGCCTGGCTCTGGCGACGCCTGCGCTGCAAGCGGCCGCTGCCCGTGGGGTGAAACTGTCGGGCGACATCGACCTGTTCGCGCGTAACGCAAAAGCGCCCATCGTGGCAATCAGTGGTTCCAACGCGAAGAGCACTGTGACCACGCTGGTGGGCGAAATGGCCGCGGCGGCCGGCAAGCGTGTGGCCGTGGGCGGCAACCTCGGCACCCCGGCGCTGGACCTACTCAGCGATGACATCGAGTTGTACGTGATGGAACTCTCGAGCTTCCAGCTCGAAACCACCAACGATCTCGGCGCCGAAGTCGCCACCGTGCTTAACATCAGCGAAGACCACATGGACCGTTACAGCGGCCTGCCGGCGTACCACTTGGCCAAGCACCGGATTTTCCGTGGCGCTCGCCAAGTGGTGTTCAACCGTCAGGACGCGCTGACCCGTCCGCTGATGGGCGAAGGCCTGCCGTGCTGGTCGTTCGGCTTGAGCGTTCCCGATTTCAAGGCGTTCGGTCTGCGCGAAGAGCAGGGCGAAAAATACCTGGCCTTCGAATTCCAGAACCTGATGCCTGTGCGTGAATTAAAAATCCGTGGCGCACACAACCAGGCCAACGCCTTGGCTGCGCTGGCGCTGGGGCATGCCGTGGGCTTGCCTTTCGACGCCATGCTGTCGAGCCTGCGCACTTTTGCCGGTCTCGAACATCGCTGCCAATGGGTCCGCGAACTGGACGGCGTGAGCTATTACAACGACTCCAAAGCCACCAACGTCGGTGCTGCCCTGGCCGCCATTGAAGGCTTGGGTACGGACATGGACGGCAAGTTGATCCTGATCGCCGGCGGTGACGGCAAGGGCGCTGATTTCAGCGGCCTGCGCGATTCCGTCGCCAAACACTGCCGCGCCGTGGTGTTGATGGGCCGCGATAGCGGTCTGATCGCTGATGCGTTGGGTGATGCGGTTCCGCAAATTCGGGCCACTTCGCTGGACGACGCCATTGAGCAAAGCCGTGCACAGGCTCGCCCAGGTGACGCGGTACTGCTGTCGCCCGCGTGCGCCAGCTTTGACATGTTCAAAAATTACGAAGAACGCGGCCACCTCTTTGCGCGCGCAGTGGAGGCATTGGCATGATCTTCGGCTTCCTCAAACCTTATCCTTCGCCCTTGATCACGGGCCGTGGCATAGACCTCGACTTCCCGCTGCTGGCCGGTTGCCTGGCGCTGCTGGGCCTGGGGCTGGTGATGATCACCTCGGCATCGTCCGAAGTGGCGGCGTTGCAGTCGGGTAACACGCTGTACCACATGATCCGGCACCTGTTTTACATCGTGCTCGGTCTGGGCGCGTGCATCATGACCATGATGGTGCCGATTGCGACCTGGCAGCGTCTGGGCTTCATGTTGCTGATCGGCGCCTTTGGCTTGCTGGTCATGGTGTTGCTGCCGGGCATTGGCCGTGAGGTCAACGGTTCGATGCGCTGGATCGGTTTCAGCTTCTTTAACGTGCAGCCTTCGGAAATCGCCAAGGTGTTTGTGGTGATTTACCTCGCCGGCTACCTGGTGCGTCAGCAAAAGGAAGTGCGCGACAGCTGGATGGGCTTCTTCAAGCCCTTCATCGTGTTGCTGCCCATGGCCGGTCTGTTGCTGATGGAGCCTGACTTCGGCGCCACCGTCGTAATGATGGGCGCAGCGGCGGCCATGTTGTTCCTCGGCGGTGTGGGCCTGTTCCGCTTCGCATTGATGGTGGCGTTGGCAGTGGGCGCGGTGTTCGTGCTGGTTCAAGCACAGCCGTACCGGATGGCGCGTCTGATTACCTTTACCGACCCATGGTCCGACCAGTTTGGTTCGGGCTATCAACTCACCCAGGCACTGATCGCGTTCGGTCGCGGCGAGTGGTTCGGGGTGGGCTTGGGCAACAGCGTACAAAAGCAGTTCTACCTGCCCGAAGCGCACACCGACTTCGTGTTCTCGGTATTGGCTGAAGAACTCGGCGTGGTCGGTTCGTTGCTGACCGTGGCGCTGTTCGTGTTCGTCTGTGTGCGCGGCATGTACATCGGCATGTGGGCAGAGCGCGCCAAACAATACTTCTCGGCTTACATGGCGTACGGCTTGTCGTTCCTGTGGATCGGCCAGTTCCTGATCAACATCGGGGTAAACGTCGGTTTGCTGCCGACCAAAGGCCTGACCTTGCCATTCCTCAGTTATGGCGGCAGTTCGTTGGTGATTTGCTGTGTGTGTATGGGTTTGTTGCTGCGCATCGAGTGGGAGAGTCGAACCCACCTGGGCAGCGAAGAGACCGATTTCAAAGAAAGCGACTTCGCAGAGGAGCCGAACCATGGGCGCTAATGTGCTGATCATGGCGGGCGGCACCGGCGGGCATGTGTTCCCGGCGCTGGCTTGCGCGCGTGAGTTTGAAGCGCGTGGCTACACCGTGCACTGGCTCGGAACACCGCGAGGCATCGAAAACGAACTGGTTGAACCGGCAGGCTTTACCCTGCACCGGATCAACGTCACGGGCCTGCGTGGCAAAGGCAAACTGTCGCTGCTCAAAGCACCGTTTGTGTTGCTCAAGGCCTTGTTCCAGGCACGCACAATCATCCGCCAACTCAAGCCCGTGTGCGTGCTCGGGTTTGGCGGCTATGTGACCGGGCCGGGCGGCCTGGCGGCCAAAACCTGCGGCGTGCCGGTGATCATTCACGAGCAGAACGCCGTGGCCGGTACCGCCAACCGTTTGTTGGTGCCGATGACGAGCCGTGTGTGTGAAGCCTTCCCGCAGACATTTGCTGCTTCGGACAAGCTGCGCACTACCGGCAACCCGGTGCGCCCCGAACTGTTCACCCTGGCGCCCCGCGCTGCACTCGAAGGGCGCAAGGCGCGCTTGCTGGTGCTGGGCGGCAGCCTGGGCGCCGAGCCCCTGAACAAATTACTGCCTGAAGCCTTGGCCAACGTAGCGGCTGAGCTGCGCCCTGAAGTGTTTCATCAGGCGGGCAAAAAACACGATGAAATCACCGCCCAGCGTTACACCGCGGCCGGTGTCGAGGCGGATGTTCAGCCCTTCATCAAAGACATGGCCCACGCTTATGGCTGGGCCGACCTGGTGGTTTGTCGCGCAGGCGCGTTGACCGTCAGTGAACTGGCTGCGGCCGGTCTGCCTTCGCTGCTGGTGCCGTTGCCCCACGCGATTGATGACCATCAGAGCCGTAATGCTGACTTTTTGGCACGGGAGGGCGCGGCCTTCCTGATGCCGCAAGCGACAACTGGCGCGGCCGAACTGGCGGCTCGCCTGACAGAGGTATTGATGCAACCGGAACGACTCAACAGCATGGCGGCCAACGCGCGTCGCCTGGCCAAACCTGATGCCACCCGTAACGTTGTCGACATCTGCCTGGAGGTGGCCAATGGTTGAGAATCAAAAAGCCATGCCGCAACCGGAAATGCGCCGTATCCGTCGTATCCACTTCGTCGGTATCGGCGGCGTGGGCATGTGCGGGATCGCTGAGGTACTGCTGAACCTGGGCTATCAGGTGTCGGGCTCTGACCTCAATGCATCGGCTGTCACCGAACGCCTTGAGTCGTTTGGCGCGCACATCTTTATCGGCCACCGTGCCGAGAACGCTGCCAACGCCGATGTACTGGTGGTGTCCAGCGCTGTAAACACCTCCAACCCGGAAGTCGCCAGTGCGCTTGAGCGCCGCATTCCGGTAGTGCCACGGGCCGAAATGCTGGCTGAGCTGATGCGCTATCGCCACGGCATCGCCGTTGCCGGCACGCACGGCAAAACCACCACCACCAGCCTGTTGGCCTCGGTGTTCGCGGCCGGTGGCCTGGACCCGACGTTCGTGATCGGTGGCCGTCTGAATGCAGCAGGCACCAATGCCCAGCTGGGCACCAGCCGTTACCTGATCGCTGAAGCTGACGAGAGCGATGCCAGCTTCCTGCACCTGCAACCGCTGGTTGCGGTCGTCACCAACATCGACGCCGACCACATGGCGACCTACGAAGGCGACTTCAACAAACTGAAGAAAACCTTCGTCGAGTTCCTCCACAACCTGCCGTTCTACGGCTTGGCTGTGCTGTGCCTGGACGATCCGGTGGTGCGTGAAATCCTGCCGCTGGTTAAACGTCCAACCGTGACCTACGGCTTCAGCGAAGCCGCTGACGTGCGCGCAATCAATGTGCGCCAGCAGGGCATGCAAACCTTCTTTACCGTGCTGCGCCCAGATCGCGAGCCGCTGGATGTGTCGGTCAACATGCCGGGCAACCACAACGTGCTGAATGCCTTGGCCACCATCTGCATTGCCTCCGATGAAGGCATCAGCGATGAAGCCATCGTTCAGGGCTTGTCGGGCTTTCAGGGCGTGGGTCGACGTTTCCAGGTCTACGGCGAACTGCCAGTCGACGGCGGCAGCGTGATGCTGGTGGACGACTACGGTCACCACCCGACCGAAGTTGCTGCAGTGATTAAAGCCGTGCGCGGTGGCTGGCCTGAGCGCCGCCTGGTCATGGTCTATCAGCCGCACCGCTTTAGCCGGACCCGCGACCTGTACGACGATTTCGTGCAAGTGCTGGCCGACGCCAACGTGTTGCTGTTGATGGAAGTCTACCCGGCGGGCGAAGAGCCGATTCCGGGCGCGGACAGCCGTCAGCTGTGCCACAGCATCCGTCAGCGTGGCCAGTTGGACCCGATCTACATCGAGCGCGGCGTTGAGCTGGCGCCGATCGTCAAGCCGCTGCTGCGTGCGGGCGACATTCTGTTGTGCCAAGGGGCGGGCGATATCGGCCGTCTGGCACCGCAACTGATTAAAAGTCCGTTGTTCGCCGGCGCTGTGATCGCTGCCAACGAGGGGAAACTGAAATGACTGCTGCCTACGCCACGCTGTTTTCGACCATCGCCCCCGCCGATTTCGGCCGGGTAGCGGTGCTCTTTGGCGGCAAAAGTGCTGAACGTGAAGTGTCCCTGAAATCGGGTAATGCCGTTCTCAAGGCACTGCTGGACGCAGGTGTGAATGCCTTCGGTATCGATGTGGGCGATGACTTCATCAGCCGTATCACTGCTGAAAAAATCGACCGCGCCTTTATCATCCTCCACGGTCGTGGCGGTGAAGACGGCAGCATGCAAGGCCTGCTGGAATGCTTGGGCATTCCTTACACCGGCAGCGGCATTCTGGCGTCGGCCTTGGCCATGGACAAGCTGCGCACCAAGCAGGTGTGGCACAGCCTGGGGATTCCAACGCCGCGTCACGCCGTGTTGAGCAGCGAAGCCGATTGTATTTCTGCGGCGAAGGAACTGAGCTTCCCTTTGATCGTCAAACCGGCCCATGAAGGTTCAAGTATCGGTATGGCCAAAGTGAACAGTGCAGACGAATTGATCGTCGCCTGGACTGACGCCAGTAAGTACGACTCGCAAGTGCTGGTTGAGCAATGGATCCACGGTCCTGAGTTCACCATCGCCACCCTGCGTGACCAAGTGTTGCCACCTATCGCACTGGGCACGCCGCATACGTTCTACGACTACGACGCCAAATACGTGTCTGAGGATACTCAGTACCGGATTCCGTGCGGCCTTGATAGCGACAAAGAGCAAGAGCTGATGGAACTCACGGCCAAAGCCTGTGAGGCGATCGGGATTGCCGGTTGGGGCCGTCTGGACGTGATGCAAGACGTCGATGGCCAGTTCTGGCTGCTTGAGGTCAACACCGCGCCGGGCATGACCGACCATAGCCTGGTGCCGATGGCGGCCAAGGCGGCGGGTCTGGATTTCCAACAACTGGTGCTGTCGATTCTGGCCGCCAGTGTTGAGTCACGAGGTTAAGACCATGCCAGGCGCATCGCTTCGTCATCAGCAACCTGTCCCCGGCCGCAAGCCGGTGCCACGGGGTGCCAGCCGGATGGTGGCTAAAGAGCCGATGTCGGTGCGTGTGCCAAAAGCCAATTTTGGCTTTTTGAAAGTGCTGTTTTGGCCTGTGTTGCTGGTGGCCCTGGGGTTCGGTACGTACGAAGGCGCACAACGCCTGATGCCGTACGCGGACCGCCCGATCACCAACATCAATGTGCAGGGTGACTTGACCTACATCAGTCAGCAGGCCGTGCAACAGCGTATTGCTCCTTATGTGGCTGCGAGTTTCTTCACGGTCGATCTGGAAGGCATGCGCACTGAGCTGGAACAAATGCCATGGATTGCTCACGCCGAAGTCCGTCGGGTGTGGCCGGACCAAGTGGTGATTCGCCTTGAAGAGCAACTGCCGGTTGCGCGCTGGGGCGATGAAGCATTGCTGAATAACCAGGGCCAGGCGTTCACCCCGCGTGAGCTGGCCAACTACGAACATTTGCCGCAGCTGTTTGGCCCACAACGGGCCCAGCAGCAAGTGATGCAGCAGTATCAGGTGTTGAGCCAGATGCTGCGTCCGATGGGTTTTTCAATTGCCCGGCTGGAATTGCGTGAGCGCGGTAGCTGGTTCCTGACCACCGGAGCCGGCAGTGCAGGGCCTGGGATCGAGCTGCTGTTGGGGCGCGATCACTTGGTAGAAAAAATGCGTCGCTTCATAGCCATCTATGAAAAAACGCTGAAAGAACAGATTACAAACATTGCGCGCATTGATTTGCGTTATGCCAACGGATTGGCCGTCGGCTGGCGGGAACCTGTGGCACCCACGATAGCCCAACCCGCTGTCGCGAAGAATTAAGAAGAGGCAGGACCCATGGCAAATGTGCAAAGCGGCAAAATGATCGTTGGTCTCGATATCGGTACCTCCAAGGTGGTGGCGCTGGTAGGCGAGGTTGGTGAAGACGGCACGATCGAAATCGTCGGTATTGGCACGCATCCGTCCCGGGGCCTGAAGAAGGGCGTGGTGGTCAACATCGAGTCCACCGTGCAGTCGATCCAGCGCGCGATTGAAGAAGCGCAGCTGATGGCCGGTTGCCGGATCCACTCGGCGTTCGTCGGCGTTGCGGGCAACCATATCCGCAGCCTGAACTCCCACGGCATCGTTGCCATCCGTGATCGTGAAGTGAGCACGGCTGACCTTGAGCGCGTACTTGACGCTGCCCAGGCAGTGGCCATTCCGGCAGACCAGCGTGTGTTGCACACCTTGGCGCAGGACTACGTGATCGACAACCAGGAGGGCGTTCGTGAGCCGCTGGGCATGTCGGGCGTACGTCTGGAAGCCAAAGTGCACGTGGTGACTTGCGCGGTAAATGCTGCGCAGAACATTGAGAAATGTGTGCGTCGCTGTGGCCTTGAGGTGGATGACATCATCCTCGAGCAACTGGCGTCGGCTTACTCGGTATTGACCGATGACGAGAAAGAGCTGGGCGTGTGCCTGGTCGACATCGGCGGTGGCACCACGGATATCGCGATCTTCACTGAAGGCGCTATTCGTCACACTGCGGTGATCCCGATTGCGGGCGATCAGGTCACCAACGACATCGCGATGGCGTTGCGTACCCCGACCCAGTATGCCGAAGAAATCAAAATCCGTTACGCCTGCGCACTGGCCAAACTGGCCAGCGCGGGTGAAACCATCAAAGTACCGAGCGTGGGCGACCGTCCTCCGCGCGAGCTGTCCCGCCAGGCCCTGGCCGAAGTGGTTGAGCCGCGTTACGACGAATTGTTCACATTGATCCAGGCAGAGCTGCGTCGCAGCGGCTACGAAGACCTGATCCCGGCCGGCATCGTGCTGACCGGTGGCACTTCGAAAATGGAAGGCGCTGTCGAGCTGGCGGAGGAGATCTTCCACATGCCGGTTCGCCTGGGCGTACCGCACAGCTTCAAAGGCTTGTCCGACGTTGTGCGCAACCCGATTTACTCCACCGCTGTGGGCTTGTTGCTGTACGGGCTGCAAAAGCAGTCAGACGGTATTTCCATATCGGGTATCAGCAACCGCGACAGCTACAGCAGTGAAGAACAAAAAGCCCCTGTGTTCGAGCGCCTCAAGCGCTGGGTTCAGGGCAACTTTTAAAGCTTGAGCAGTAAAAGATTCAAAAGCAGTAGAAGTAGGCGAAATAACTAGAGAATGTAAGGAGAGGGACCATGTTCGAACTCGTAGACAACATCCCGCAGAGCCCGGTAATCAAAGTTATCGGTGTTGGTGGTGGCGGTGGCAATGCTGTTAACCACATGGTTAAGAGCAACATCGAAGGCGTGGAATTCATCTGCGCCAACACTGACGCACAAGCGCTGAAGAACATTGGCGCGCGTACCATCCTGCAATTGGGCACCGGTGTGACCAAAGGCCTGGGTGCTGGCGCCAATCCTGAGGTCGGTCGTCAGGCCGCTCTGGAAGACCGCGAGCGCATCGCTGAAGTGTTGCAGGGCACCAACATGGTGTTCATCACCACGGGCATGGGCGGTGGTACCGGTACCGGTGCTGCGCCGATCATTGCCGAAGTGGCCAAGGAAATGGGCATCCTCACCGTTGCGGTGGTGACACGTCCGTTCCCGTTTGAAGGTCGCAAGCGCATGCAGATCGCTGACGAAGGTATTCGTCTGCTGTCCGAAAGCGTTGACTCGTTGATTACGATTCCGAACGAAAAACTGCTGACCATCCTCGGTAAAGACGCCAGCCTGCTGTCGGCTTTCGCCAAGGCCGATGACGTACTGGCCGGTGCCGTTCGCGGTATCTCCGACATCATCAAGCGTCCGGGCATGATCAACGTCGACTTTGCCGACGTGCGCACCGTGATGAGCGAAATGGGCATGGCAATGATGGGCACTGGCTGCGCCAGCGGTCCTAACCGTGCACGTGAAGCGACCGAAGCGGCTATCCGTAACCCGTTGCTCGAAGACGTGAACCTGGAAGGCGCTCGCGGCATCCTGGTAAACATCACTGCCGGTCCTGACCTGTCTCTGGGTGAGTACTCCGACGTGGGCAGCATCATCGAAGCGTTCGCTTCTGAACACGCAATGGTCAAGGTCGGTACGGTTATCGATCCGGACATGCGCGACGAACTGCACGTGACCGTGGTTGCTACCGGTCTGGGCGCGAAAATCGAGAAGCCGGTCAAGGTTATCGACAACACCGTTCAGGCATCGTACGCAACGGCTTCGGCCCAGCCAGCGCCTTCGCGTCAAGAACCGCGTGTCGAGCGTCAGGAGCTGCCAGCGGTTAACTACCGTGACCTGGACCGCCCAACCGTGATGCGTAATCAGGCTCAGCATGGCGCAACAGCGGCTGCGAAGCTGAATCCGCAAGATGATCTGGACTACCTGGACATCCCGGCATTCCTGCGTCGTCAGGCTGATTAATGAAATCAATCAGGGGGATTCAGGTGATTGGTGTTCAGCAAAGGCTCGGTCTGCTATTATCGCCAGCCTTTGTTGATACCAGTTCGCAATTTGCGCTGAAGCGGCCAATGCCATGATTAAACAACGCACCCTGAAAAATATTATCCGTGCCACAGGTGTCGGCCTGCACTCCGGTGAGAAGGTCTACCTGACCCTCAAGCCTGCGCCTGTGGACACCGGCATCGTGTTTTGTCGTGCAGACCTTGACCCTGTGGTGCAGATTCCTGCTCGCGCGGAAAACGTCGGCGAGACGACGATGTCGACCACGTTGGTCAACGGCGACGTAAAAGTAGACACGGTAGAGCATTTGCTCTCGGCCATGGCTGGCCTTGGGATCGATAACGCCTACGTCGAACTCTCCGCGTCTGAAGTCCCGATTATGGACGGTAGCGCCGGACCTTTCGTGTTTTTGATTCAATCTGCCGGCCTGGAAGAACAGGACGCGCCGAAGAAGTTCATCCGTATCCTGCGTGAAGTGACAGTGGAAGATGGCGACAAGCGCGCTACTTTCGTCCCTTTCGAAGGCTTCAAGGTGAGCTTCGAGATCGATTTCGATCACCCGGTTTTCCGTAACCGCACCCAAAGTGCAAGCGTGGATTTCTCAAGCACTTCGTTTGTAAAAGAAGTCAGCCGCGCGCGTACCTTTGGCTTCATGAGTGACATCGAGTACCTGCGCAAGCACAACCTCGCACTCGGCGGCAGCGTGGAAAACGCGATCGTAGTCGACTCCGATGGTGTACTGAACGAAGACGGCCTTCGCTACGAAGACGAATTCGTGAAGCACAAAATCCTCGACGCCATTGGCGATCTCTACCTGTTGGGCAATAGCCTGATTGGTGAGTTCAAAGGCTTCAAGTCTGGCCATGCCCTGAACAACCAGCTGCTTCGCAAGCTGATTGAGCAGACCGATGCATGGGAAGTCGTGACCTTTGAAGACGCCAGCACTGCACCGATCTCGTACATGCGTCCGGTTGCGGCAGTTTAAGTAAAACTTCATTCTCTAGTTTTTGAAGGCCACCCTCGGGTGGTCTTTTTTTTGGACTGGTGTCTAACGTAAATGTGCAGGAGCGAGCTTGTCTCGCGATCTTTTGATCTTGGCTGGGGCAGCTTCGCCACCCATCGCAGCCTTCGTGCCTCGGCAGCGGCTACAAGCCGGACGTAGCCTCGCAAAGCTCGTCAACTGCTACGGGCGGTGCACATTTGTAGGCGCAAGCTTGCTCGCGATCTTTTGATCTTGGCTGGGGCAGCTTCGCCACCCATCGCAGCCTTCGTGCCTCGGCAGCGGCTACAAATCGGACGTAGCCTCGCAAAGCTTGTCAACTGCTACGGGCGGTGCACATTTGTAGGAGCGAGCTTGCTCGCGATCTTTTGATCTTGGCTGGGGCAGCTTCGCTACCCATCGCAGCCTTCGTGCCTCGGCAGCGGCTACAAGCCGGACGTAGCCTCGCAAAGCTCGTCAACTGCTACGGGCGGTGCACATTTGTAGGCGCAAGCTTGCTCGCGATCTTTTGATCTTGGATGGGGCAGCTTCGCCACCCATCGCAGCCTTCGTGCCTCGTCAGCGACTACAAATCGGACGTAGCCTTGCAAAGCTCGTCAACTGCTACGGGCGGTGCACATTTGTAGGAGCGAGCTTGCTCGCGATCTTTTGATCTTAAAGATCGCAGCTGCCGTCAAAGGTCATGTGCATGGGGGGCTCGCCTACACCAATGGCGGTTTCACCGCATTCAACCCCGTCTCATTGATGTTCACGACTCGGTTGCGTCCGGCCTTCTTGGCTTGATACAACGCCTTGTCAGCAGCGCTCAACAACGCGTCCTGGGTTTCACCCGGCTTGGCATAGCGGGTGCACGAGCCCAAGCTGATGGTCAGCTTTTTATGCTCCGGTAACACCGGGGGCATTTGCTCGACGGCGAGGCGGAGTTTCTCGCACAGCAGGCGCGTATTGGCCGCCTCAGTTTCGGTCAGTACCACGGCAAACTCTTCGCCCCCGTAACGGGCCGCCAAGTCAGAAGGGCGGCGCACATGGGCCTTGATCACGGCGGCGACCTGGCGGATGGCTTCATCCCCTGCCTGATGGCCGTAGAGATCATTGAAAGCCTTGAAGTGGTCAATATCTATCATCACCAGCGACAGCGGGCAGCCTGTGCGTTGCGCCCGGCGCCATTCCAGATCCAGGGCCCGGTCCAGTGTGCGGCGGTTGGCCAGCCCGGTCAGCGGGTCGGTTGACGCCAAGGCGGCTAGATCACGCTCGGCATGAAGGCGCAAATTCAATTCGCGAATCAGCAGCCAGGTCAGCCACAACAGGCCCAGGCATAACAGTAGCGTGACGCTGCCGATCACTAACGCCGTGTGCTGCCAATTACTGAAAATGCTCGAGGCCGCTATCGCCACTACCACGATAATGGGCAGGTCGTGCACCTGAGCGAAGGTGTACAGGCGCTCGTGGTGATAAATGCCGGACATGGCGATAAAACTGCCAAAGCGCTCATTTAAAAAACGCCGGAAGTTGGGCGCCTGGCTGAGGTCCTGGCCGATTGAGATTTTACTGGTCGGCGGGTACTGCAACATCAGCGTGCCATCCGTGTCGAGCAAGCTGATATTGCCACTGGGGCCAATGTCCAGGCCTCTAAACAGATTCTGGAAATACGATATTTTCAGTTTTCCGACAGCGACCCCGGCAAAAGTCCCGTCCTCAGCCACCAGTCTGCGACTGAGATAGATGATCCATTCGGGGCTGTCTGAACTGGCGAGATAGGGGTGACTGATGAACAGCTCATCGCGGGTGCTGTTTTGTTGCACGCTGAACCAAGGTTGTTGGGTGGCGTTCGCGGGGATGCTGACGACTGGTTTTGAGCGGGCAATCAGCTTGCCTTGAGCATCCAGTACAAAAAAACCGAAAGATGAGGGTGCTTCGTTGGTTCTGTCGAAGAGCAGGGATTGCCGGGTCTGGGCAGGCAGCGTCGCCAAGGCCTGGGTGTGCAGCAGGTCGATGAGGTTAATCAGTGCGGAGTCATAAATAGAGAAGGTATTGCGAATGTCGCGATTGATCAGTTGCACGATGTTCAGGGCGGAACGCTTGGCATCTTCTTCGGTGTTGCGGTATTCCCGGACCAGCAAATAGCTGACGATGCCGAGAATGACCAAGGCTGAAAATGTCGTTGCCCCGATCAATGTGCGGCGGGTAATGACAGGAGTGCGCGCAGAATACTTAATGGCTTTACCCTCAAGGCTATAAATCGTGCCTGCCTCTAAGGTACAGCGCTGGAGGTTTAAGGCCAGCTAAAAAGCTGGCCTTAAGGTCACGATTTAAAAGATGTTCAGAGGATAGTCAACAATCACGCGGTATTCATCGACATTGTGATCGACTGTTTCATACGCCGCGTTTCCACGGTTGGTTGCCCAGCGCAGGGTAAAGCCCAAGTCTTTGGCCTTGCCTTCCTGAACCACGTATTTGGCGCTCAGGTCACGCTCCCAGTGGAACGCGTTTTTGCCGTTGGGGTTGTACCAGTTGCTGTAACCGATGCTGTTCGGATCCGCCTTGGTCAGGTCCACTTCACCGCGTGAATACGAGGCGCTGGTGGTCAGGCCAGGGATGCCGAGGCCAGCAAAGTCATACTCGTATTGCAGTTTCCACGAGCGTTCGTTCGGGCCGTTGAAGTCCGAATACTGCTGCGAGTTATCCAGGTAAATACTGTCGCCCTGGTTGATGTAGTCAAACGGCGTGTTGCCGTTGACGCGTTGGTACACGGCGGTGACTTTGTGCCCGTCCATCCCCACTGCAAAGTGCAGGCTGAAGGTGTTGTTGTTGATGGCGCCCAGCAGCGCGTTGCCTGTGTCCTGCGTGTGGTAGTAGTGGAAGCCAGGGTTCAGGGTGATGCCGTTGCTCAGCGAATGGGTGTAGTCCAGATCGTAGTAGTACTGGTTCCAGACGTTTTGCAACTGCGAGGCATACAGGTTGCTGGTGACCCCCGGGATGCCGCTGAAGGCTACGCCAGCCCAGGTCAGGTGCTTGGTGGTCTGGTCGTTCAGGTTGCCGTAGGTGGTGGTCAGACGGCGCATGCCGCTCTGGTTGTAGGGCTTGTCGTAAGTAACTTGACCGCCTTCCAGCATCCAGCCCGCAAAGCTGTGGTTGGTCAGGCTGATGCCCTGGAACGTTTGCGGCAGCATGCGGGTTTCACCGCCTGCGATCACCGGGTTGGTGATGAACAGGTCACCGGCTTTCAGTTCGGTATCAAACGCACGAATTTTCAGCGCCGCACCGCCCGACGAAAAGTCGGTGGGCGCATTACCGTTGCCGCCACCGATCGGCAGGATACTGCTACCGCTGGTCCCGCCACCGCCATCCAGCTTGAGGCCGAGCATGGCGTAGGCATCCAGACCAAAACCGACCACGCCAGGCGTGTAGCCCGAGGCGAATTTGGCAATGAAACCTTGGCCCCACTCCTTGCCGTCATGGGTGTCCGGGCTGTGGATGTCGTGGTTCATGTAGTAGTTGCGTAGATGCAGGTCGAGGGTCGAGCCGTCGATGAACCCCTCTTTTGAGGTGTCGTCATCTGCCTGTGCAATCAGAGGGATCGTTGCAGTCAGTGCGATGAATAGGGGACTGAGTTTCAGCGCTTGTTTCATCAGTCGGTTGCTCCTTTAAAGTGACGGCAGTTTTTATTTTCTTTGAGAATTCAGTTCTTATTTGTAGGCGCTTCACGGTCTGTGCGCCTTTTTTTAAAACAAAAAAAAGCCGCTATCATAGCGGCTTTTGAAACAATCAGTCACATGCGTGTCATCAGACTGACTGGGTCGGGAAATATTTGCACGTGAAATCAGCTGTCTTTTGGTTCATCTGCCGGGCTGACTTTGACCTGTGTTTGCTGGGATTTGACATCATTTTGATGGCTGGCAGCGAGCTCGGTTTGACGCTGTTCAAAGGCCGCTGCGCGGGCCTCGTTCTTGGCGATGAACGCAGGGGATTCTTCTGCCATGGCCAGAGGCGACAACATCATAGACGACAAAACGAAAACGCTAGCCATACCCATACTGGTGGACATTTCAGGACCTTCTTGCAGAGCAAGTGTTGTGTGATGGGCTAAATCTATAGTGCCGACGGGGATTGAAACAGCGTCATTCCGTACAAGGACTGTTGCGATTTAAGTAACAAACTGGCGTAGATTGACAGGCAAGCAACGCCCGGCTGCCTCAAAACCTCATGACCTTAAGTGTTTGGCATAAAGAATGTGTTAAGTGTGGATTCGCCCTTTACCCCATAGCTGTTTGTGCCATATAGCTCGGTGTTGTACATCTTGCCCGGCACTAGATTCGGCACCGAAGCTTTGGTGGTAGTGCCAGTCACTCGTACGTGTTGCTTGGTGCCCGTGTCCTGTTCCTCTAAGATTAAATTTATGACCTCTGAGAAATGTATGTATTGCCAAGCGAACGTTGCAATGCCGAATTGAACGTAGGTAAAACCTATTGATTCTTTGGTAGGGCGATAAGAAGGCGTGTCCTTGTTGGAGGTATTTGCGTGGAACGCGGCTGTTCTCGAATGGTTGCCACTGCTATCAACAGCATAAACATATACTTCATAGTTAATATTTTTAGCCAGTGAGACAGTGGTTTGAAGAGCGCCCAGGACTGGAGGGTCTAGTACCTTGTAGAGTTGATTGTTAATGATTACTTCGTAGTGCGATATTCCACGATTGTCCGAAGAAGCGTTCCAGAAAATGTAGAGTCTACCTTCCCTGTAGCGATAGAGGCACAGCAGGTTGGCAGGCACCGTGGGGTATTCCTGATCCCAGACTGGATCACCATACATAAAGGTATAGTTGGAATTGTAGGCTCTTGCTCCCTTGGTTCCGTAGGCATTAATACCCCAGACAAACACATGATAATTTTTGAGAGGGATTAAGTTATCAAACGTATAAGTCAGATCGCTGCCAGCATAAAATGCTTCTCGAAGCGGTTGTCCGATAATTTTTCCGTCCACACCGCTTTCCCCGCCTTGAACATCCTTGGTGTCGTAAAGGTGGATTTTATATTTGACAATGTTATGGCTGCCCTTCCAGGTGGTAACGCCAGTAGTGAGTTCCTGGCGAAGTACTGTTTGCCCATTGATAGGTGTTGTTGCATGGCTGCTGGTTTCTTTTGTACTGCCGGGATAGGTGATTGAGGTGGACTGGTTACCCTCTTGGTCTACGGCGAACAGAGTCAGGGTATAGTCCCATGAACGATTCACGGGTATAGTGTTGCCGCTGTAGAAAGATTCATAGGTTTTTTCGGTATCCGTTTTAATGATCAACGTGTGGGTGCGGTAAATTTCCCCACCGTCAAAATTAACCGTTAATTGCTGAGTGATCGGGTCATATGAAGTGTTCAGATTGGACGGCGAGGGCGGAGGCGTCACACTGGGTTGATAGGCGTTAATGCGCTTGATGGCGTAATCGCTAGTCAGTCCGAAACTGTTGACTGCATGCGCGGTTATCAAGTAGGCGTCATAGTTGGGGAGGTTGCTAAACACCACACCTAATGCCCAGCGAGAGGCGGTATTACGTAGAATAGGCTCTCCTACGGGTTTGCCGTCTACAATGTCTTTTTCAGCATAAATTTCAAAAATATAGTGATCGGCATTATAGATGGAGTGCTTGATAAGCATTGAACACGCATATTTGCCGTCACGCTGAGAATAAACAATTTCAGGGGGCAACGGTTTATCGCTCTCTGTTGGTGGATCCATTCCTTTAAGGGGTTTGACCAATGGCGTTGAACGGTTACCGGCCACGTCGACGGCATACAGTTTAAATTCGTACTCCTGTCCTTTGCGGACCTCGAACTCTAGCTGTTGCTGCGGGGTGCGAAGGTTATCAAGCTTGATTTCATCTCCACCATTGAGTGAGTAGAGGTAGTGGTCAACACCAAAATTGTCAGTAGAGGCATTGAAGTTTATGAAATAGGTGCTCCACCCGCCATGCCAGAATTCATTGTAAACGGTGGGCTGAGACGGGGGCTCTTTGTCATTCAGTCGTTCAGATTTATACAGGTTGGCGCTGATGCAGTAGGGGACAATGGAAGAGTTTTCAATAAAATCCACATTAATGATGTTGCTGTTAATTAATGCTTGAGCGTGAGGCTCGAATTTTTTGTTGATGTAGTCTGAAATGTCCATGGCGCCATAGAGTTTTTTATACCTGACGACTTGCAATGACCATAGCTTGGATTTATAGGTCTCAACGGTATTCTTATCAATATAGATATCAAGTTCTTGCTCGGAGGGAATGTCCTTGCCTACCCAGTAGTGTGGGATGTTACTCCAGATCGCAGGCTGTGCGCCAAACGCGTTCGTCGCGATGATAATGTTGTGGCCTGCGTAGCGGGTGCGAATGTCCCCGAGTGTTAAGTCGGAGGCAGATCTGGGCACAATTTTTGTTGAACTGTCAGTGCCTGAAAACCCTTGAGTCAGTTGTGTTAGCAAACGCTCATAGTCGCTGGGTCGAAAGTTTTTAAATTCTTGAAAATGTAAAATAATGAGTTCGTGTTTTTTTGAGTTGTAGTCGTTTTTGAAAAATGCATTGCAGTCTTTAATGAGCCCCAGTACAGATCGGTTAGATGAAAAGGGCCCGTGGAAAAAATCGAATCCATATAACGTGCCATTGAAAACTCTTGCATTGACACGCAAATCGAACACGCGCGCACCCTGTGCGATCTGGAAAGGAAAAGTATCATTTTGACAAGTTACCCAGCCCTCTACAGGGCCTGATATCCCTTTTTTATCCATCCCAGCATTGTGTGTAGAGGGGAGGCTGAGCTGGTGTAGTTTTAAATTGTCGAGACTGCTGCCGAGGTCGGTCATCCAGGTGGATAAATTATAATCAGGTGTCTTATTTGATATTTTTTTCATGGTGATAATGGCTCTTAATGAGTGGGGCAAATTAAAAGCCTATCGACAGGCATAGGGTATTTCTACTGGTGCTTCTGATAGGTGTCTGAAGCTTTTGCCGATTTTATAATGCTTCTAGTTTGGTTTTTTTCGTGATGTTAGTAGTCGTGACTTGGGTATAAGTTCGTACGGCGATGCCCGCAGTAAATGCCCAGGCGACGTTAAGTGACTGTCTAAGTTGTTGTTTTGGCGCTAATAAATAAAAGTGCGCTGGAAAACTTCGTTACTTAACTGAATCGAAACATTCAGTCATCTGGATAACGCATATTTTAAATTTCATCATGTTGGCAAATGCAGCCCAAAGGTATTGCGCCCTTCGCCAGTGCGCACAAACACTTCGCCACCGTGCATCTGCGCGATGGCTTTGACGATGGCCAGGCCAAGGCCGTGGTTGGCAACGCTGTTGTGGCGTGACGCGTCCACGCGGTAGAAGCGCTCGAACAGGCGCGGTAAATGCTCGTCGGCAATCGGTTCGCCCGGGTTGCTGATACTGATGCTTGCCTGATGCGCGTTTTGCTCGATCTGTACATCAATCTGCTGCCCGGGTGCGGTGTGCTGCACGGCGTTGCTCAGCAAGTTGATCAGCGCCCGGCGCAGATGGGCTTTCTCGATGTTGACCTGGGCATCGCCGCTGACCCGTACCGCAACGTGGGCGTCTTCGAGAATGAACTCCAGATAGTCCAGCGTGGTGGCTACTTCATCTGCCAGCGAGGCGCGGGTCAGTTTGCTGGCTTTGCTGCCTTGGTCGGCACTGGCCAAAAACAACATGTCATTGATGATGCTGCGCAGACGCTCCAGTTCTTCGAGGTTGGATTGCAGCACTTCAAAGTAATGCTCCGCCGACCGCCCGCGGGTCAGCGCCACCTGGGTCTGGCCAATCAGGTTGGTCAGCGGTGAGCGCAGTTCATGGGCCACGTCGGCATTGAACGACTCAAGGCGGGTGTACGCCTGTTCAACCCGGTCCAGGGTTGAGTTGAAGCCATTGACCAAGTGATCCAGTTCAGGCGGCAGCGGTGACAGATGCAAGCGCCCGGACAAACGCGGTGGCTCAAGTTTCTGGGCTTTTTCAGACAGCGTGATCAGCGGCTTGAGCCCGATGCGCGCCACCCAATAACCCAAGGCAGACGCCAGCAAAACGCCAATGATCGCCAGGCTGATGAGTGCCATCAGCAGGTGGTGCTGGGTTTGGCGAAAGGTCTCGGTATCGATGCCGATCAGAAACCGCAGCGCCGGGCGTTGTTCCTTGGCCGGGATCTGGCTGATCAACACCTTGAACGGGTACGCCTCGCCGGGCAATTGCAGGTCGCGCACGCCCGTCGGGCCTTGGGCGAACGCGCGTATTTGCGCGTCAGGCGAGCCATATTCGTAATGGGGGTCATTACTGATGGCCCAAAAGCGGATGCGTTTGTCTTCTTCACTGAGCAAGGTGAATTTGGAGGTGATCTTGGCCCAGTGATCGGGGTTGCCGAAGCGATTGATCGACGATTCCAGCACGCTGAACCGCGCATCCAGTTCGGCTTCGGGCAGCATGCTGATGCCCTTGTCGACTTGCTGGTACAGCGCCCCGCCAATCAACACAAACACCAGCAAGGCCACCAGCGTGAACAATACGCTCAGGCGCATCGCGATGGAGTTCAGACGGTTAAACACCACGACGCTCCAGCACATAGCCCATGCCACGAATGGTGTGCAGCAATTTGTGTTCGAAAGGCCCGTCCAGCTTGGCCCGCAGGCGCTTGATTGCGACCTCTACGACGTTGGCATCGCTGTCGAAGTTGATGTCCCAGACCATCTCGGCAATCGCCGTTTTAGAGAGGATTTCACCCTGGCGCCGGGCCAGCACGCTGAGCAGCGCAAACTCTTTGGCCGTCAGGTCCAGACGGCTTCCAGCGCGGCTGGCCTTGCGGCTGATCAGGTCGATCCACAGGTCATCGACCGTCACCTGCACTGGTTCATGGCCGCCGCTGCGTCGGGTCAAGGCTTGCAGCCGGGCGACCAGTTCCAGAAACGAAAATGGCTTGCCCAGATAATCATCAGCGCCTTCGCGCAGGCCGCGCACCCGGTCTTCAACGCGCTCGCGCGCGGTCAGCATGATCACCGGTGTTTGCTTGCGCGCACGCAAGGCGCGTAACACGCCAAAGCCATCGAGTTCCGGGAGCATCACATCGAGCACAATCACCGCGTAATCGCTTTCCAGCGCCAGGTGCAACCCCTCGACGCCATCGCGTGCGACATCCACCGTGTAGCCCTGCTCTGTCAGCCCGCGATGCAGGTAGTCAGCGGTTTTTTCTTCGTCTTCAATAATTAGAACGCGCATAACCTGCCTCAGTGATCCGTCGCCATTGAGCGGGCGGGTTGGGATCGATGGAACATCCGTTCGAGCCACAAGTATATGACGGGCGTGGTAAACAGCGTCAGCGCCTGACTTACCAGCAAACCGCCGACCACGGCAATACCCAGCGGCTGGCGCAACTCAGCGCCGGTGCCGTAGCCGAGCATCAGCGGCAAGGCGCCCAGCAGGGCGGCGAGGGTGGTCATGATGATCGGGCGAAAACGCGTCAGGCAGGCTTCATAGATTGCCTCTTCAGGGCTCAGCCCGCGGGTGCGCTGGGCATCCAGGGCAAAGTCGATCATCAGGATGCCGTTTTTCTTGACGATCCCGATCAGCAGCACCAGCCCGATCAACGCCATGATCGAAAAGTCCTGGCCACATATCCACAGCATCAACAGCGCGCCCAGCCCTGCCGAGGGCAGCGTCGAGATGATCGTCAGCGGGTGCACGAAGCTTTCGTACAGCACCCCCAAAATGATGTACACCGCCACCAGTGCCGCGAGAATCAGCCACGGCTGGCTGGCCAGCGAGCTTTGGAAGGCCTGCGCGGCGCCCTGGAAATTGCCGCTGATGGTGCTTGGCATGCCAATCTCGTTTTTCGCCTGATTGAGCATCAGCACCGCGTCACCCAAGGCCACGCCGGGGGCGAGGTTGAAGGACAGGTTGGCGGCCGGGAACATGCCGTCATGGCTGATCGACAGCGGGCCGCTGGTGGGCGCATCCACCTTGGCCACCGCCGAGAGCGGCACCATTTCGCCGGTCAAGGGTGAGCGCAGGTAGAAGTAGTTCAAGCTTTCGGCTTTGCCACGCTGCTTGCTGTCGACTTCCAGGATCACGTTGTACTGGTTGGTTTGCGTCTGGAACTCATTGATCTGACGCTGACCAAACGCGTCGTAGAGAGCTTCGTCGACATCGGTGGCGGTGAGGCCGAAGCGTGCGGCGGCTTTGCGGTCGATGCTGATGTGGGTGATGCTGCCGCCCAGTTGCAGGTCATTGGACAGGTCACGAAAAGCCGGGAGGGTGCGCAGTTTTTCGGTCAGGCGCTGAGTCCAGGTATTGAGCGTCGGCCCGTCGTTGCTTTTGAGCACGTACTGGTACTGGCTGCGGCTTGGCCCGGAGCTCAGGTTGATGTCTTGCCCGGCGCGCAGGTACAACACGATGCCCGGCACCTTGGCCAGTTGCGGGCGGATACGGTCGATAAATTCGCTGGCCGACACATCGCGCTCGCCGCGGTCTTTGAGGGCAATCCAGAAGCGCCCGTTGGCGATGGTCTGGTTGCTGCCGGTCACGCCCACCGAATGCGAAAACGCCTGCACCGCCGGGTCGTCGCCGACGATCTTGGCCAGCGCCAAATGCTTCTGGGTCATGTCCGAGAACGAAATATCCGAGGCGGCTTCGCTGGTGCCCAGCACAAAACCGGTGTCTTGCACCGGGAAGAAGCCCTTGGGGATCAGCACATAGCCGGCAATGGCCATCGCCAATGTCACGCCAAACACGCCCAGCATCAGCCGCTGGTGGGCCAGTGCGCGTTTCAGGCCGGTGTCATACAAGGCCAGCAACCGCTCGCCAAAGCCGGGTTTGGCGTCGGCGTGATGCACCGGCGCGCGCATAAACAGCGCGGCGAGGGTGGGCGCCAGGGTCAGTGACACCAGCACGGAAATAACGATAGTTGAGGTGGCGGTCAGGGCGAACTCTTTAAACAGTCGCCCGACTACACCGCCCATAAACAGCAGCGGAATAAACGCCGCCACCAGCGAGAAACTGATCGACACCACGGTGAAACCGATCTCGCTGGAGCCTTTGATTGCCGCATCGCGCATGCTTTCGCCCGCTTCGAGATGGCGATGAATGTTCTCCACCACCACAATCGCATCGTCGACCACAAAGCCCACGGCCACCACAATCGCCACCAGCGTCAGGTTGTTCAGGCTGAACCCGAGCACGTACATCAAGGCAAAGCTGGCAATCAGCGACACCCCCAGCACGGCAGACACAATCAATGTGGCAGACCATTGGCGCAGGAACAGCGCCATGACCGCGACCACCAGCAGCACTGCGATCAGCAGGGTGATTTCCACTTCATGCAACGAGGCGCGGATGGTCTGGGTGCGGTCGCTCAGCACCGTGACCTCGACCGAGGCCGGGAGCATGGCTTGCAGGCCGGGCAGGGCGGCCTGGATGCGGTCGACGGTTTCCACAATGTTGGCCCCCGGCTGGCGTGAAATCACCAGGTTGACCCCTGGCTGGTGGCCCGACCAGGCTTGCACGTAATCATTCTCGGAGCCGTTGATCACCCGCGCCACGTCGCGCAACTGCACCGGGGCGCCGTCTTTGTATGACACGATCAACTGGCCGTACTCGTCGGCATCGAACAATTGGTCGTTGGTCGCCAGGGTCGAGATGCTCGATGGGCCGTACAGCGCGCCCTTGGCCAGATTGAGGCTGGTTTGCTGCAACGCCAGACGGATATCGGCGAGGGTCAGGCCAATGGCGGCCAATTTGTCTGCGCTGGCTTGTACCCGGATCGCCGGGCGTTGCTGGCCGGTGATGTTGATCTGGCCTACGCCGTCGATCTGGCTGATTTGCCGGGCGAGCAGTGTTTCGACGTAATCGCTGAGTTCAGTGCCGGGCATTTGCAACGAGCTGATGCTGAGGATCAGCACCGGGCTGTCCGCCGGGTTGACCTTGCGCCAGGTCGGCAGCGTGGGCATGTCTTTGGGCAACTTGCCGGACGCGGTGTTGATCGCCGCCTGGACTTCCTGGGCGGCGGTATCGATGCTCTTGTCGAGGGTAAATTGCAGGGTCAGGGTGGTTGACCCCAGCGCACTGCTGGAGGTCATTTGGGTTACGCCGGGGATGGCGCTGAACTGCACCTCCAACGGCGTTGCGACCGATGAGGCCATGGTGTCCGGGCTGGCACCGGGCAGTTGCGCCGACACTTGTATCGTCGGGAATTCCGCCTCGGGCAGCGGCGCGACGGGCAAGCGTGGAAAGGCAATCAGGCCCAACAGCACTAACGCAAAGGTCAGCAGCACCGTGGCAATCGGGTGATCGACGCACCAGGCCGAGAGTGAGCGGCTGCGGGTCATGGCTGCACCGGCTGGGCGTGTTCGGTGTTAGCCAGGGCGGGCTCGCTCAGGGTTTCAATTTTTGAGCCGGGTTTGAGCCGCGACTGGCCGTCGCTGACCAGCGTATCGCCCGGTTTGACGCCGCTGACAATGTTCAACTCCGTGTCCTGATAGAGGACCTGCACGGGCACGGTTTCGACCTGGTCGCCGTTGACCCGGTACACGAAGTAAGTGTCCAGCCCGCGTTGCACAACGGGCGGGGGGACAACCAGAGCGTTTTGATCCAGCCCGGTTTGAATCTCGACATTCACCAGTTGCCCCGGCCAGAGCGCATGGGTCGGGTTATCGAACTGTGCCTTGACCTTGATGGTGCCGGTGGCGGCTGACACCTGATTGTCGATCAGGCTCAAGCGCCCTTCGCCCAACGGCGTACCGCTGTGGTCCGCGTCGCCAATAAAGGCTTTGACCAGGGCCGGATCCTTGGCGTTGAGCAGTTCATGCAGGGTGGGCAGCAACTGCTGGGGCAGGGAGAATTCGACGGCAATCGGGTCGAGTTGGGTCACCGAAAATAACCCCTGGGTATCACTGACCCGCAGGAAGTTGCCCGGATCCACAGCGCGGATCCCAACACGGCCAGTGACCGGCGAGTGAATTTGCGTATACGACAGTTGCACCTGCGCCGCTTCAATCGCCGCCTGATTGCCTGCTGCCGTGGCTTTTAGCTGATTGACCAGCGCCTGTTGCTGGTCGAGGGTTTGCTTGGACACACCGTTGTCGACGCTCAGCAACTGGTAGCGCTTGAGGTCGATCAGCGCTCCTTGCAACTGCGCCTGGTTTTGCTGCAGTTGGGCTTTGGCCTGATCCAGGCTGGCCTTGATTGAGCGGTCATCCAGAGTTGCGAGCAAATCACCGGCCTGTACCGTTTGCCCTTCTTTAACCAGCAACTGGGTGAGGATGCCGTCAATCTGTGGGCGAATGACCACACTGTGGAGCGACAGCACGGCGCCAATCCCGCTGACCGTGCGCGGCACGTCTTGCTGCACCACTTGAATGACCCGCACCGGCACGGCGGTAGCCGCGACAGCGGTGTGCGAGGTCGGGCGTTTGAGCAGCCAGAGGCCTGCGCCGAGCAGAACAATCACCAGCGTGCCGAGGACTATTTTTTTAGTTTGAATGCGCATGCCAGGCCGTGTGCGTGGAAAGGGGAGAGTCAGGGTTATAGCGGTTGAATCCGGTCAGCAGAGTGACTGCAAACTGACATTACGGACAGGAACATAAAAATAGTGTGATAACCGTCAAGAAAGAGCTGCCCACGTCGATAGTTTTGTAGAGGGTGCGCTCCAGCGTTCCCGCTCAGGGGGCGTGAACCATGAAGAAGATGGCGCTAAGTGTTGCTGCGTGTGCGTTGGTGCTGTTGGCTGGCGAGGCTGAGGCGCAGTCGGTTGTCAGAAGCGGGGTGATTCACTTTCAGGGGGCTATTGTGGAGTCTTCCTACGAGATTGCCCCGGCTAGCGAGATGAGCACGGGTGCGTCCGTCAAGCTGATAGAGGTCGAGCCCGGTGTTGTCATTGCGGTGAATATGGCCTCGCGAGGCGCCGGTGGCAGCGAGCCGCTCTTTTCCACGGCCTTTGAAGCGCTTAAAAACGAGCCACTAGCCAGTGATAACGTGTCGGCCAGCAAGCGCGGCGTGCTGACTATTTCCTACCGGTGACTGCTCGGCGGGTTGATCGGGCAGGTATACTGCGCGTCTTGCGCCAACTGGCCGATCACTCCCCCGTACTCCGGAGCTTTCATGACAACTCCTGCACAACCGGCTGCTCCTGATGCCGTGAGCGCCGAACCCACTGAAAACGAAGCAACTGCAGATACCGCGCAAAAGCCGGTGATCCCTGCGTTCACGTTTCCGTTCAAGCCTGCTGAATTTGCCAAGAACAAAGCCAATTCCAAAGGCCAGACCCATTACAAAAAAGGTGAAGGCCACGGCCACACCAAAACCCCTGGCGCAGCGCCTCCCGGTACTCGTCGCTCCATGGGCAAACGCTGATTGATGCCACAAAATGTGGCTTTGTGCCACTATTGGTCGGATAGGCCGTATTAATGCCTTTTGAAATGCGCTAGATCAGTATTTGGTTAATTGGGGAGCATAAAGTCGACGCCCCGCCGACTCTTACTCCCTAATAACTGAGCGTGCTGTCATGAAAATCAATCTACCGATTACCGGCCGAGCTGTTGATTTCGCACCCGACGCCAACATCCTTTCTACCACTGACCTGAACAGTGCCATCACCTACGCCAATGATGACTTCATCAAAGTCAGCGGTTATTCGCTGAGCGAGTTGCTCGGCAACCCGCATAGCCTGCTGCGCCACCCCGATATGCCGTCAGCAGCCTTCAGCCACATGTGGCAGACCCTCAAGGCCGGGCGCTCATGGATGGGCATGGTGAAAAACCGCTGCAAAAATGGTGACCATTATTGGGTCAGCGCTTACGTCACGCCGGTGATGAAAAACGGCGAAATCGTTGAGTATCAATCGGTGCGTACCTGCCCAAGCCCCGAGTGTGTGCAACTGGCCGAGGCCGATTACGCCGCGTTGCGCTCGGGGCGCACGCCGCTATGGCAGCGTCTGCCGCGGGTCAGGCTGGCGGGCAAGCTGGCGCTGTTTGTCAGCGCCGTGTTTGCCGGGGCGACGGCGCTGGGCACCGTTTTGCTGCCGTCTATCGACTGGCAGGCCGGCGTGGTCATTTGGTTGACCGGCAGCCTGTTGAGCTCGGTGGCGATTGCCTGGCTGCTGCGCCCACTTAACGCCTTGACCCGCCGCGCTCAAGACGTCGGCCATAACCCGCTAAGCCAGCACATCTATACCGGGCGGCGGGATGAGATGGGGCAGATCGCGTTTGCCCTGCAGATGCTTGAAGCGCAGACCGGTGCAATGGTGGGACGTATCGGTGATGCGTCGCAACGCTTGGCCGGGCATGCCAGTGAGCTGGTGCAGCACCTCCAAAGCAGCCACTCCAGCACCCTTAGTCAGCAACATGAAACCGATCAGGTGGCCACGGCGATTCATGAAATGAGCGCCAGCGTGGCGCAAGTCGCGAACAATGCTCAGCAAGCCTCGCAAGCGGCAGATCGGGTCGAAAACGAAACCCGTGAAGGGCATGAGTTGGTGATGCAGAGCCGCAGTTCGGTGCAGCACCTGGCAGGCGAGCTGGCTCGGGCAACCGAGGTCATCCACCACCTGGAAGGTCACAGCAGTGACATTTCATCGGTGTTGGAGGTGATTCGCAGCATCGCTGAGCAAACCAATTTGCTGGCGCTGAATGCGGCGATCGAGGCCGCCCGGGCGGGTGATCAGGGGCGTGGATTTGCCGTGGTGGCCGACGAAGTGCGCAGCCTGGCGCAGCGCACACAACACTCAACCAACGAAATCCAGCAGATGATCCTCACCTTGCAAGACGGCGCCCGGGCCGCCGTGCAGGTGATGCAGCAAAGCAGCCAGCATGCTGAAAACAGCGTCAGCCAGGCGCAGTTAGCGAGCAGTGCACTGGACGAAATCACTCAACAGGTGAAGAAAATCACCCAGATGAGCGTACAGATCGCCTTGGCGGTGGAAGAGCAAAGCGTGGTCAGCGAAGACATCAATCGCAACATCGCGGGTATTCGCAGTGCCGGGGATGTCACTGTGCTTGCCGGGCAGCACAGCCATCGCAGCTCCGGTGATGTGGCAGAGTTGGCTGTCAGCCTGCGTTCATTGGCGCAAGAGTTCTGGCAGACGCGGCGTTAGCGCTTACAGCGCTTCGCGCCGGATGAGTTGCATGCCGAATTTGGCGTAAAGCTGGCGGGCGGGGTGATTGTGTTCCATGACCTTGAGGTCGACACAGGCTTCACCGCGCTGCTGGAACGCGCTGAACACCTGATTGAGCAGGGCACCGCCCAAGCCCCGATTTTGCATGCCGGGGTGTACCACCAGGTCCTTGAGGTAAGCGCTGGTCCAGGCCAGGGCCACGCCGACCACCTGGCCGTCGAGCAGGCTGACAAAACACAGTTGCGGGTCGTATTCAGCGTCATGCAGCAGGTCGTGCTGCCAGCGCTCCAGCGGTTGCAGATCACCCAGACCTGCGCCATAGCCCTGTTCCAGCAGGGCGTGCACGCGGGGCAGCAACGCCGGGGTGAGGGCGCTCAGTAGCATGCCCTGCGGCCACGGCACGGGTGTCAGAGGCTGGCGCAGGTCTTTGCGCAGCAGCAAACAGTGATTACTCATTGAACTCAGACGCCTTGCTCGGCCACGGTACGGGCGGCAAGGATCAGGCATTGCGTGAGTTCCGGCGAGGAGAATTTGGTCAGCACCGCATTGGCCCCGGCCAGACGGGCTTTTTCGCTGTTCATCGCACTGTCGAGCGAGGTGTGCAGCAGCACGTACAAATGCGCAAAGTCCGGCGTTTCGCGCACGGTGCGGGTGAAGGCGTAGCCGTCCATCTCGGACATTTCGATGTCAGACACCAGCACATTGATTTGCTCTGGCGTGCCGTGCAGTTCCAGCAAGCGCTCAATGGCCTCTTTCGCGCTGCGGGCCGTGTGGCAATGCAGGCCGAGATTACGCAGGGTGATCACCGATTGTTGCAGCGCCACCTGGCTGTCATCGACCACCAGGATTCGCGCTTTGGCCAGCAATTGCGCGTCCTCCCGGCTGAGGGCTTCAGTGTTCGGCTCAATCCGGGCGGGCGTGATGCCATGAATCACTTTTTCAATGTCCAGCACCTGCACCAGCGCGCCGTCCACTTGCGTGACGCCGGTGATGTACGAGCGCTTGCCTGAACCGTAGGGCGGCGGGCGGATATCGGTGCTCAGGCAATGCACGATTTTGCTCACCGCTTGCACGTGCAAGCCCTGCTTGGAGCGACTGACATCGGTCACGATCAGGCAGCCGCCGTCGGGATCGAGCAACGGTTGTTCGCCAATGGCGCGGCTCAGGTCAATGACCGACAGCGAGGCCCCGCGCAACACCGCAATGCCTTTCACATGGGGATGCGACTCGGGCATTTTGGTCAGCGGCGGGCACGGAATGATTTCGCTGACCTTCAACAGATTGATCGCCATCAGCTTGCCGCTGCGCAACGTGAACAGCAGCAAAGACATCGAGTCGGCGCGGGCGTGGGTGGATGACATAAATACCTTCTGAGATAAGGGCAGCAATACAGGGTTATCGACCCGAACGCCGAATCCTGTAGGCGATCTCAACCTGTAGCCGCTGTCGAAGAATGAGGCTGCGATGGGTTGCGTAGCGACCCCAGGCGGAGGTCCTGCGACCAGCATCGCAGCCTCGTGCCTCGGTAGCGGCTACAGGGGGGTTATTTCAACCCCAAACGCTTGGCCATTCGGCCCAGGTTTGCCCGGTCCAGGCCCAGTTCGCGGGCGGCGCTGGCCCAGTTGTGTTGATGGCGCTCAAGGCAGGCGCTGATCAACTGGCGTTGGTAGTTCTCCGTGGCCTGGCGCAAGTCACCGATGACCGGCGGTAGCGGCTCTTGTTCTGCCACTGCGGGGCCGTCCTGCGGTGTCGGCAAGTCCAGGTCCGCGGCGGTCAGGGTCAAGATGCGCGGCCGGGTTTTGCAGTTACCCAATGCCTTGAGGGTGCTGCGGCCGATCAGGTGTTCCAGTTCGCGCACATTGCCCGGCCATGAGTAATGCAGCAGCGCGGCCTGGGCATCCGGGCTCAGGCGCAAGCTGCCCAGGCCCATGCGTGAGCGGTTTTGCTCCAGAAAGAAGCCGCTCAGTAGCAGCACATCGCGCCCGCGTTCGCGCAGGGCGGGCACGTTGAGCGGGTAGACGCTCAGACGGTGATAGAAGTCGGCGCGGTAGCGACCGCTGCGCACTTCTTCTGCCAGGTCGCGATTGGTCGCGGCAATCAGGCGCACATCGACGTGGTGTTCCTGATCCGAGCCCAAGCGCTGCAATTGCCCGCTTTGCAGCACGCGCAGCAGTTTGGCTTGCACCGTCAGTGACAACTCGCCCACTTCGTCCAGAAACAACGTGCCGCCATTGGCCAGTTCAAACTTGCCACGGCGGTCGCTGGTGGCTCCGGTAAAGGCGCCGCGCACATGGCCGAACAGTTCGCTTTCGACCAGGGTGTCGGGCAGGGCGGCGCAGTTCAGGCTGATCATTGGCTTGTCGGCGCGTGGCGAGGCGGCATGAATGGCTTGGGCGACCAGCTCTTTGCCGACCCCGGTTTCGCCTGTGATCAACACCGTCAGGTCGCTGTTGCCGACCAAGGCAATTTCTTCGAGCAGGTGTTTATGGGCGGCGCTCTGGCCAATCAGCTCTTTATTGGGCAAAGGATGAGCCTGGCGATACAACTCGGCTTTTTGCTGCTCATCGGCCACCCGCAGGGCCAGGCGCTCGATACGCTGGGCCACATTGACCGTGGCGGCAGCCAGACTGGCAAAGGCTTGCAGGGCATCCAGCTCAATGGGTTCGAAGCGTTTTGGGTCCAGCGCATCGAGGGTCAGCAGGCCCCAGGGGCGCTCGTCGACGAACAGCGGGCAGCCCATGCAGTCGTGGATCTCCAAGTGCTCGGCCAGCCCGTCGACCAGTCCGTCATACGGGTCGGGCAATTCGCAGTTGTTGGGAAAACGCGTAGGGCCGGGGCTGCTGAGCAGGATTTCAAAGCGCGGGTGCTCGCTGATTTTAAAGCGCCGCCCCAGCGTATCCAGGCTCAGGCCGTCTACCGCCAACGGCACCAGCCATTCGCCGTCCAGGCGCAGCAGGGCCGCGGCGTCGCACGGCAGCACAGCGCGCATGGCTTGCAACAAGCGCCGGTAACGTTCGCTTTCGGGCAGGTCGCGGGACAAGTCCGCTACCAGCGGGAGCAGGGCTGTGAGAAGCAATTTTGCAGTCATTTTGACCTCGTGTAGTCGAAGTGACTATAGAACAAGGTGTGTCATAGTGACTACATTGTTTTTAAGTGTTTGATTTTAAAGGTTTTTAAGGTTGGCACGAAAACTGATGGTTAAACGGTAATCCATTTTTCCCTACGTGTTCAGGAGTCAACTTTATGCTTACTGCTCAAGACCGTGCCATCGTTAAATCCACTGTGCCGCTGCTCGAAAGTGGTGGCGAGGCGTTGATGACACACTTCTATAACATGATGCTCACCGAATACCCGCAAGTGCGTCCGCTGTTCAATCAGGCTAACCAGGCCAGCGGTGACCAGCCGCGCGCCTTGGCCAATGGCGTCTTGATGTACGCCCGGCACATTGACCAACTGGATCAGCTGGGCGACTTGGTGGCGCGAATTATCAACAAACACGTTGCGCTGCAAATCCTCCCGGAACACTACCCGATTGTCGGCAGTTGCCTGCTGCGGGCCATTGAAGAAGTGCTGGGCAGCGACATTGCGACCTCGCAGGTGCTGGCCGCCTGGGGCGCCGCTTACAACCAACTGGCGGATATCTTGATTGGCGCAGAAGCCGCCATCTACGACGAAAAAGCCGCTGCACCGGGTGGCTGGCGCGGTGGCCGGGCATTCAAGCTGGCCGCCAAGCTAGAGGAAAGCGCAGAAATCACCTCGTTCTACTTCCGCCCGGTAGATGAGCAGCCGATCCTTGAGTTTGAACCTGGCCAGTACATCGGCATCAAGCTCAACATCGATGGCCAGGAAGTGCGTCGCAACTATTCGCTGTCGGCGCTGGCCAAAGTGGGTCGCTACCGGATCAGCGTCAAACGCGAGCCGGGCGGTGTGGTGTCGAACTACCTGCATGACCGCCTGCAAGTGGGTGACATCGTTGAGCTGTTTCCGCCTGCAGGTGAGTTCACCTTGGCTGCCAGCGAAAAACCTCTGGTGTTGATCAGCGGCGGGGTGGGCATCACACCTACGTTGTCGATGCTGGAGGCGGCACTGGCCACGCAACGGCCGATCCGCTTTATTCACTGTGCGCGAAATGCACAGGTGCATGCCTTCCGCGGCTGGATCGAAGAACTGGCCGCGCAGCATCCGCAATTGCAGCGCTTTTATTGCTATGAGCAGGCAGACCCTTTGGCTGACCATGTGGGGCTGCTGACGGAAGAGGTGCTGGGCGAATGGCTGGGCGAGGAGCGCGATGTCGATGCGTACTTCCTGGGCCCTAAAGGCTTTATGAGCGCCGTTAAGCGTCATTTGAAGGCGCTGGGCGTGCCTGAGCAGCAAAGTCGCTATGAGTTCTTTGGGCCGGCTGCGGCGCTGGAGTAAGCGACGGGGTTGAATGCGTCGCTGCCGACGATAAAGAGGGTTGCGGGGGCTTTGAGATAACGGCTTGCTCCGCAACCCTTCGCAGCCTTCGGCAGCGACTACGGGTTTGTGTACGACGACTTAATCATCTATTAATCCTTCTGCGACACCTTGCCTACACAGTTCTCCTACATTCAGGTCGATGTTCTGGGTGTAAACTGCGCGCCTTAGTGGCTGCGGCTTAACTCCAAAATAACCTGGCAAAGGGAAGCAGGATGACGGATGAAATGATACGACTGAGCCGCGAGAAGCGCTTTTTGGTCTTGCTCGGGGTTATCTGTCTGGCGCTGATTGGTGGCGCGTTGTATATGCAGATCGTGCTCGGTGAGGCGCCTTGCCCGCTGTGCATCCTGCAACGCTATGCTTTGCTGTTGATCGCGATCTTTGCCTTTATCGGCGCAGCGATGCCGACACGGCGCAGCCTGACCATTTTTGAAGTGCTGGTGGTGCTCAGTGCCATAGGCGGGGTGATCGCGGCCGGGCGGCACGTGTTTATCCTGGCCAACCCTGCGGTGAGCTGCGGCATTGACGTGCTGCAACCGATCGTTGACGGCCTGCCGCTGGCGACGGTGTTCCCGCTGGGCTTTCAGGTTGAGGGCTTCTGCTCTACGCCATACCCGCCGGTGTTCGGCCTGTCGCTGGCGCAATGGGCGCTGGTGGCCTTTGTGCTGACCAGCGTGCTGGTGCCGTTGGGAATCTACCGGAACCGCAAAAAACACGGCTAAAACGCCACGTTTGGATTGATCCGCCCCGCACTTTTCCTGAGAATGCGGGGCGTTTTTTTGTCCGCGCAAAAATGTCAACAGGATGTGAATCGGCACACTAAAGTGATAGCTGACTTGTGCGACATATTGTCACGCTAAAAGTGTCGCAGAGAGCGATTCCTGTAGGACAGGCGAGCACGAATTACGTTCGGAGCGATTTATCCCCTGATCGTTTTTTTTGCGGATCAGATGATTGAAATTGCCCTTGGGCGTCTCCATGGGAATCGGCTGTAAGCCTCTTCACTTGGGCGTTTGGGGGGATTCACTCGCCCTGTGCGTGCGCCAAAAAGGGGCATATCAGCTGCGGGCTTTTGACGTGCTACATGCATTTTAAGGAGGCATATGCCTGCGTAATGGGCAACAATAGTGAGGGATTGTTACTGGAGTCGAGAAGAATTATTTCTGGATGAGACATGGTTTGTAGAGAGCTTCCTAACTACAATCGCTTCCACTGAACGTCCAGCCTGCTCACCTCCGAGCCCAAGCGGGTAGTCGGCGGTCGTCTGGGCAGTTCACAACAGGCGTCACATGCGACTCCCAGGTACTGGCAACCCTTCTAAGTTCCGCCACAAATGGAATTGTCTGTAGTAAGGCGATTGACCACGTATCGAATAAGAAATCACTGCTAACCCGGGATTGCGTATTCACCTGAAGGTGATGAGCAGGCATTTATTCAAGCCCGGAAAAGAGCCAACCCTTGGTAGGGTGAAGTGTTGGCGAAAAAAACCAACTGCATTGTGCAAGCTGTTTTAGAGGTCGTGAGATGACTAAAAAAAGGTACCCCAGACTCCTTGGCTTATTGCCACTTTTCGGCACGTTGCTGCTGGGAGGCTGCAATTGGACATTGCTCGATCCGGTGGGGCAGGTAGGGATCGAAGAGCGGAATCTGATCATCACTGCAACATTGCTGATGCTTCTGGTCGTGGTCCCGGTCATCTTGATGACCCTGATCTTCGCGTGGAAGTATCGCGCGTCGAACAAAAACGCCACATACGCTCCAAAATGGTCGCACTCCACCAAGATCGAAGTCGTGATCTGGACTGTGCCAATTCTCATCATCATCGCCCTGGGCGTGATTACGTATAAGTCGACCCACGCGCTGGACCCTTACCGTCCGCTTGAGTCCGACGTCAAGCCGGTCACTATTGAAGTGGTAGCACTGGACTGGAAATGGGTATTCATCTACCCGGAGCAAGGTATCGCTACCGTTAACAAGATCGTGTTCCCAGCCAACACGCCTGTTAACTTCCGCATTACCTCTGACTCTGTGATGAACTCGTTCTTCATTCCAGGTCTGGGTGGTCAGATCTACGCCATGGCGGGTATGACGACTAAGCTGCACTTGATTGCCAACAAAAACGCAGAGATGGATGGCATTTCGGCCAACTACAGCGGCGCTGGCTTCACTGGCATGAAATTCAAGGCGATCGCGACTTCCGAGGAAGATTTCAACGCCTGGGTAGCTGAAGTCAAAGCATCACCTAAACAGCTTGATAACGCTGAGTACGCGGCGTTGGAAAAACCAAGCGAGAACAACCCTGTAGAGCTCTACTCCACCGTTACTCCGAACCTGTTCCAGCTCATCATCGACAAGTATGAAGGGATGAACCCAGGCAAGTTCGTGAAGCACGAGAAGAAAGAAGAGTCCGGGACCCAAGGTTTGGACAACACCTCGAATTCAGCTGCCGGGGCAGAGGAGTAAACGATGTTTGGTAAATTAAGTCTGGACGCCATACCGTTCCACGAGCCGATAGTGATGGTTACCGTCGCTATGATTCTGCTCGGCGGATTGGCGCTCGTCGCTGCAATCACGTATTTCAAGAAGTGGAACTACCTGTGGTCCGAATGGCTAACGTCAGTCGACCATAAGAAAATTGGCGTGATGTACATCATCGTTGCCATGATCATGCTTCTGCGTGGCTTTGCCGACGCCGTCATGATGCGTACCCAGTTGGCCATGGCCACCGAGGGTTCACCTGGCTACTTGCCGCCTGAACACTATGACCAGATCTTCACCGCTCACGGTGTGATCATGATCATCTTCATGGCGATGCCATTCTTCACCGGCCTGATGAACCTTGCAGTGCCGCTGCAGATCGGCGCGCGTGACGTTGCCTATCCATTCCTGAACTCCCTGAGCTTCTGGCTGCTGGTATCCGGTGTGGTACTGGTCAACCTGTCGCTGGGCGTCGGCGAATTCGCCAAAACCGGTTGGGTTGCTTACCCGCCTCTGTCGGGCCTGCAGTACAGCCCTGGCGTGGGTGTGGACTACTACATCTGGGCGCTACAGTTATCAGGGCTAGGTACGACGTTAACCGGGGTGAACTTCCTGGCGACCGTGCTGAAAATGCGCGCTCCAGGCATGAAACTGATGGACATGCCGATCTTCACCTGGACCTGCACCTGGGCAAACGTTCTGATCGTGGCTTCGTTCCCGATCCTGACCGCTACCCTGGCACTGCTGACGCTTGACCGTTACTTGGATTTCCACATTTTCACCAACGAACTTGGTGGCAATCCAATGATGTACGTGAACCTGTTCTGGGCGTGGGGTCACCCTGAGGTATACATCCTCATTCTGCCGGCGTTCGGGATCTTCTCTGAAGTCATCTCGACCTTCACTGGCAAGCGTCTGTTCGGTCACCACTCGATGGTTTACGCCTCCGGTGCGATCTCGGTACTGGGCTTCATGGTTTGGCTGCACCACTTCTTCACCATGGGTTCGGGTGCAAGCGTCAACGCCTTCTTCGGTCTGGCGACGATGCTGATTTCCATCCCGACGGGTGTGAAGCTATTTAACTGGCTATTCACCATCTACCGCGGCCGTCTGCAGTTCACCAGCCAGGTCATGTGGACCTTGGGCTTCATGGTGACCTTCGCAATCGGTGGTATGACCGGCGTACTGCTGGCCATCCCGGGTGCTGACTTCGTTCTGCACAACAGCCTGTTTGTAATTGCTCACTTCCACAACGTGATCATCGGTGGTGCTGTATTCGGCTACATCGCTGGTTTCAGCTTCTACTTCCCTAAAGCGTTCGGCTTCAAACTGAACGAGAAGTGGGGCAAGGCTGCATTCTGGTTCTGGATCATCGGCTTCTTCATCGCCTTCATGCCGCTCTATGCACTGGGCTTCATGGGCATGACCCGTCGTCTGAACGCCACGACCAACCCTGAGTGGGTGCCTTACCTGTACGTTGCTGCGGTTGGTGCTGCCCTGATTGCTGTGGGTATCGCTTGCCAGTTGATCCAGCTGTACGTCTCGGTTCGTGACCGTAACAAGCCAGAGAACGCCTGCGAATTCGGCGATACATGGAATGGCCACACCCTGGAATGGTCGACTTCGTCGCCACCTCCGTTCTACAACTTCGCTGTTGTGCCAACCGTTCACGGTATTGACGCATTCACCGAAGCCAAAGAAGACGGTACTGCTTACAAGGCTCCGGCCAAGTACTCGCCGATCCACATGCCTAACAACACCGCTACCGGTGTGGTAATGGGCGCACTGCTGACCGTGTTCGGTTTCGCAATGATCTGGCACATCTGGTGGCTGGCTATCGCGAGCCTCGCTGGCACCGTTGTGTACTTCGTTATACACGCTGCCCGTGATGACCAAGGCTACATGGTGCCGGTGGAAACCATCGAGCGCATCGAAGCCGAGCAGCACAAGCGTCTGTTGGCCGCCAAAGTAATTCCGGCCGACCGTGTTGAAACCAAGTTGGGGCAGGCATAAACCATGTCGAACATAGCGACCAATGCTGGACACGCCCATGACCATGGGCACGATGACCACCATCACGACGCGGGCGAGACTACCGTATTCGGTTTCTGGCTCTACCTGATGACCGACTGCATCATCTTTGCATCGCTCTTCGCGGTATACGCAGTACTGGTAGGTAACGTAGCGGGTGGCCCGTCGGGCCACGACATCTTTGAACTGCCGTACGTGCTGGGTGAAACCGCACTGCTGTTGTTCAGTTCGATCACGTATGGCTTTGCCATGCTCGCGTTCTACAAAGGCAACAAAGGCGGCGTTCTGGGCTGGTTGGCCATTACCTTCCTGCTGGGTGCCGGCTTCATCGGCATGGAAATCAACGAGTTCCACCTGTTGATCTCCGAAGGTTACGGTCCGCACCGTAGCGGCTTCTTGTCGGCGTTCTTCACCCTGGTCGGTACCCACGGTCTGCACGTGACCTGCGGTCTGATCTGGATGGCGATCATGATGTATCAGGTCAACCAACACGGCCTGACTTCGACCAACAAAACGCGTCTGAGCTGCCTGAGCTTGTTCTGGCACTTCCTGGACGTGGTGTGGATCTGCGTATTCACCGTTGTTTACCTGATGGGGACTCTGTAAATGGCTAACGCACATTCTGACGGCGCGAACCACGGCAGCGTGAAGTCCTACGCAACTGGCTTCATCTTGTCGGTGATCCTGACCGCAATTCCGTTTTGGCTGGTGATGAACCCGATCCTCGCCAAATCGACCACTCTGGCGATCGTTCTGTTGACCGCAGTGATCCAGGTTGTTGTTCACCTGGTGTACTTCCTGCACATGGACCGTTCCCCGGAGCAACGCAACAGCGTTGCAGCGCTGATCTTCTCGGCGCTGGTTATTGTTCTGCTGGTGGGCTTGTCCCTGTGGATTATGTTCAGCATCCACGCTGAAATGATGGCGAAGTGAGGTAAACCCGATGTCCTTTAAGCACTTTATCCAAATCACCAAACCGGGGATCATTTTCGGTAACGTGCTTTCTGTGGCAGGTGGGTTCTTCCTGGCCTCGAAGGGGCATTTTGATCTTGCCCTGTTCCTGGCTGCGGTGATTGGCACCTCTTTGGTGGTGGCGTCCGGTTGCGTGTTTAACAACTGCATCGACCGTGACATCGACATCAAGATGGACCGCACTAAAAACCGCGTACTGGTGCAAGGCCTGATCTCGGCCAAGGTGGCGTTGCTTTACGCCACCTTGCTGGGGGTTGCAGGGCTTGTACTGCTGTATCGCGTGGCCAACCCGCTGGCGGCCTTGTTCGCCGCGATTGGCTTCGTGATCTACGTCGGTTTGTACAGCCTGTACTTTAAGCGCAAGTCAGTACACGGCACGCTTATCGGCAGCCTGTCGGGTGCAATGCCACCAGTCATTGGTTACGTCGCCGTGAGCAATCACTTCGACATGGCCGCACTGACTTTGCTGGTGATGTTCAGCCTGTGGCAGATGCCGCATTCGTACGCTATCGCGATCTTCCGCTTCAATGATTACCTGGCCGCATCGATTCCGGTGTTGCCAGTGAAGCGCGGGATCAAAGTGGCCAAGAAGCACATCCTGCTTTATATCCTCGCGTTCCTGATCGCTACCCTGATGCTCACCCTCGGCGGTTACGCCGGCATGAGCTACATGGCCGTGGCAGCTGCGATGGGCATGTACTGGCTGTACATGGCGTGGACCGGCTACAAAGCCGTCGACGACAAGGTTTGGGCACGTAAGCTGTTCGTGTTCTCGATCTTCACCATCACCGCCCTGAGCGTCATGATGTCCCTGGACTTCAAAGTGCCGACCGAGTTGCTACTGACTTACGCGCACTAAGCCACCAGGCTTAAAAAACCCCGCCTTCGAAAGAAGCGCGGGGTTTTTTTATGGCGGTTGAAAACCCATCAGTCATGGATGCAGGCATATGGCCGGGGGGCAAATCTTCGGAAAGCTACGCGTACTACAAACCAAACGGATCCTTCTGACAGGGTGGTTCCGCACCCCCTCGGCATACTGGCTGAGCGCCGCTAACTGGCAATTTGACAGTTAGCGGGCACTCAACCTTCCTCCACCAGGATGCCGACATGACCCTATTACACAACAACGCTCACGCCTTGCTCGGTGCCTGCGTATGAAACGCATGAACATCACCGTCGGGTCCAGGACCACGGTGGGCGGCGTGGTGGTGACGGGCTGGGACCTGATGACAATCAACGATCAGATTCTGGCCCGCGAAGGTGACAGCATTGAGTGCCCGGTGTGCGGCAGCACGGGCGTTATCGTGCTGTGCGGCCCTCGCCATGATGAATCACTGGGAGGGCGGCAAGCTGCTCTGGAAGGGGATTTGTGCCAGTGCCTGTGCCGCCCTGCGCCGCGACTGATCCCTGACCAATACATCAGAGGCCAAGTGTTGGGAGATGCCAGAGGGCCTCAGCAGAGTTACATGGAGTATTTGGCTCAGTGGCCCGAATCGCCGGCACCCAAAAAAACAGCGCCCGCCAATGCCAATCCCGAGCTGGAAGAAGAGGACGAAGAAGAGGAACTGGAGTCCGGCATCACCCTGCATGTGGGCTTGTTCTTCGATGGCACCGGGAATAACCAGGGCAACAGCGAGGCGGCGCGAGGTTGCCTGGCCATTAGTTTGGGTATAGGTGAACAGGAAGGCGCGGATATACGTCAGCATTGCGCGAGCTTTGGCTTTGACGGTAAAGGAAACTCGCCGGATAACAGCTATAGCAACGATGTCACCAATGTGGCGCGGCTTTATGAGCTGTATCCGGATCATGCATATACGCAATTGCCGCAGGAAGCGGAAGAGGCTTTTTTAAAGGTCTATCTCGAAGGCATCGGTACAGTCACCGGGCAGGCTGACTCGCGCTATAGCCAGGCCAGCGGTCAAGGCAGCTCAGGGGTTGTGGCGCGAGTTGAGCAAGCGCCGGCGCTGATTTTGGAGCAGATTCGAAGGCTGCAAAAAATCAATCCCGGCATAAAAATTTGGCGAATTGTCTTCGACCTGTTTGGTTTCAGCCGTGGCGCTGCTGCCGCACGGCATTGCGCCAATGATCTGCTAAAGGGGCCGAAAAGCCTTATCGCCCAATCAATCCCTCCGGGAACGAAGGGCATGTCAGATGGCTTTAGATGGCGCCACCGAACAGATTTCAACCTCAACTTTATCGGACTGTTTGACACTGTGGCCGGTGTGGTTGCGCCCTTGAGCGGCGACTTTAGCCCGCACAATGCCAGCAACCCGGGTCTCGACCTGCACCTTGCCCCGGGCATTGCGCGCCATGTGGTGCAATTTGTAGCGTGCAACGAATATCGTCACAACTTCTCACTGACCCGCACCGACAATGACGTCGAGCTGCCCGGCGTCCACTCCGATATTGGTGGCGGTTATTTGCCTTTGGCCACCGAAAAAGTGCTGCTGAGTAAACCCCAGAGCAGTCAGGTGCCTGTCGACATGCCAGAAACCTCCACGGTCGCTTATGACCGAGCCCGGCAGCTCATGGGGGTAATGCTGCCGGACATGGAGCCCTATCTGCAGCGCTGGAGTATCGACACATGGGCGGTGGTTCTGCCTTATAACAGACGCCGTGACATGTTTGCCGAGAAACGCGTGTATGCCTCCCTACGCAGTGAACGGCAAGTGCATGGTCAGTTGTCACTGATTTACTTGCGGGCCATGCGCGAGCTGGGAATACGAAACGGGGTTCCATTTGATGTGGTTCCAGACACTTCTGCGTTTGCCTTACCAGCAGACCTGCACACTATCGCTGTAAAGCTTCAGGCGTACGCCGTCGGCGACAGCTTTCCCGGACTGACCCATGAAGAGGTGGCTTTACTACAGCGCAAATACATCCACTTGTCAGGCAATTGGAATGCCGTCTGGGGCAAACACAACAGCGACATTGAGGTGCTCTTTATCAATCGGCCGGCTGCAGGCGGTAAACGTGCGGTGCATCCCAATGAGTAAATACAAGCTGGTATGGGTATGGGGTGTGTTTGGGTTGATGGTGGGCTGTGCCAAGGGCAGCAATGGGTTGCCCTATGATGCATGGCGCTTAGGGCTGGGAGCCCCTGATTATATGGAAGTGTGGATCGAAACCGCAGATGCAGTAGATGTGCGAGACCGTGTCTTCAAGCGAGCTATGAGCGGAGTAGCCGCTATCAATACACCTAAAAACCTCAAGGGCCACACGCGCGGTTGGCCCAGCTATCCCGGTTGGGGCGCAGGCAAGTATGTTTATGGGGCAGCAGTACCGCGCCTGATCTATGTGCGTTGGCAATCGCTGGTGGAGCCGCAAACCTACGAGGCTTATATCGTGATCCCAGAAGCCATTCAGCAGGCCATGGTCAAGCCTGAGAAAGCCTTTTGCGAGTTCGATGACAAATGGATCACTGATTACCGCAAAGGCGTGACGGTAGGGTTGGCCCCTGGCGGTATTGCCAAAGTGTGGATTTCAGGCCCTTGCGTCAGCCCAATCGAAGTGGCCAGGGTTCAGGGAGAAGTCGTTAAAGAGGGGCCTGATGGCGGTCGATCTGGTGGCAATTATGCCTTGCCCTTAAAACCAGAAACAAAAGCCTACATCGAAAAATACGGGGTGCCTTATGGCTCTTGGTAAAGGGCCTCCGCACACCTGTTAAGCATCCAATCGACATCCGTTTTTTCGACATTAGAGTGTGTCAGGAGAGCTCCAACCTGACCCCAGGCTCTTTTGCTGGGCTATGTAGTTCTTGATCAACTGGCCCTCACTCTGAATCCGGTCTTGTTCAGCCTGGTAACGGGTGCGTTCGGTGTCCAGCCAGTCAGGCACGCTGCTGGTGCCAGCACGGTAGCGTTGGTCGGTGAGTTGGGAGGCCTGCATTGCGCTGCATTCAACCCGCCCTTGGCTAAGAAGTGCGGGTTTTTTATTGTTAAGGGTTTTACTCCCAGGAATGTTCGCTGCCAACAGTGATCGGGTATTTATCCGCAAACGGGAAGAAGTGATTCGTGCAATCTATCGCTTGCTTGTTATGCAAAAAATCATGGACGCCGAGTGCTTGGACCGTGTTGTATTTGGGCATCAACTGATACACGGTGTTGTAAACGGCGGGGATTTTATCGATCAGGACATCATTCATCAGGGCGGGCCCAGTGAGTTGAAAGTATTTTTTATGATAAGTCTTGTACGCCTCCTGATTTTTCACCAACGCTTCCCCGGACAATGTTTTATCAAGCACAGGTTTTGCTTGTGAGTAAAAAGCCCTGTTATCTAAAAAGCGCTTATGCATTTCGGCAGAGATAGCGGTGAGCACATTGTTATTTGGGTGTGATGCAAAATGGCTGGTGTTATAGCCCTCAAAGTCCAGCCCGGGCTCCTTGACCACGCCACCTAACAAGAGGTCATACGGGCCGGCTTTAATATCGTCTGCAACGAGCGCTTTGCTCAGTACATCATCCAAATCCAGATAAAGACCGCCGTAATGATTGACCAGCGGAAAACGAATCACGTCGCTGGCCGCAGACCAGGTTTTATGGGTGGCTTCAAAAATGGTGGTGTACTGCTCAGCGTTCGAACTGTTTTTGAACACGTCGTAAAAGGCTTCTCCCCTGATTTTTGAGAGCCTCAAGTTGGGAGCGTGTTTCTGGCAGATGAGCTCTATTTGGATATAAAGCGCGTCACTGACATCAAGATGCAGGGTCGAGGTGAATTCGCTGGACAACGTCATGTTTTTAGCAATGTTTTCCACCAGATGGGTACCCGGTACTTGAGTGCCTACCCAGATGTAATGAATGTTATTCGGGATGGCCACGGGGTGTTGAGGCAGTTGCGGCAACAGCGGCAGGGTCAAGGACATCAGTTGTTTAGGGGGCGGGAGTGATGACCTGATGCTGTTTAAGGTTGCAATGCTGCCTTTTTGCCATTTTCCTTCAGCATCAAGCCAAACTGCATCGCCCAGAGGGTTATCAACATAACGGAGCTGTTCACGCCATGTAGCGAGGTCAGCGTCATACACCACAGAAATAGTGTAGTTGTTCCATTCGATGGCATAGTTGGGTACCGAAGAAGGCGCATTAAGATTAAACACTTTATCCATGGGGATACTTAACTGACGCTGATAAATCTGCACAGTCGAGGATGTTTCCATGCCGCCTGCCAGGCCGCTGCTGGCAAGCTCCCATATTTTTTCGGTTGTGTTAAATCGAACTATTGGCCCGGTGACAGGGCCTTTATACAGGTTCAATGATGTACTGCTTGCAGAGCGAGTAACCGCAAAGATATTGCCCTGCATTTTGATATAGCTTAAACCTGCCACTTGATAAATATTATCGATCTGCCGGGCGCCCGAAAGATCGATGTCGTCGATATGAAACATGCGTTGTTGAGCCACGCTCAGCTTTCTGTTTCCCCAGGAAAAATCCGGATTGAACGGAACAAGCGGCGGGTTGACGAGGCCGCTGCTAATGGTTTTTGGCTGAATAAAAGGTGTCGTCGAAGCCGATAAAAAAGCGGCCTCTGGATTCAGCTGTGTTTTTAGTTGCACGAGCGTTGTTACATTGTTTAGCGCTTTTTGGGTTTGTAGTTTGCGCTGAATAAACCTAAAGCCTTTATATCCGGCGCGAAACAACAGGCCGCCCAAGGCCAGAGGGTTGGCGGCAGAGATCAAGCCTTTACCCGCCGTTGTCGCAAACGCTTTACTGGCATACAGGGTGCGCATGGAGGCCAGGGCGAACTTCGATACGCCAAATGATGTGCCGCGCAACACAATTTTGCCCACCGCCACAGAGGCCTGGAAACCGCTGTAACCGCCTTTCCCGAAAGGCACGACAAAAGACACGATTTCTAACGCGCCGAAAATAACAGTCCAGGCGGTGACCTTGTTGCCTTCGATATCCCGATACAACGAGTAGAACGGAATGATGGCTTTGAAAATGCGCTCTGCTTTGTTGACCAGTTCATCCTTGTACTGCTCATAAGGCGTGGGGTGCCTGAATGCCGTACGCAATTGTGAAAGGCTTTTGCTGAAAGCTGCGTTGACCATTTGCTCGCAGAGTTGCTCGACGCGTTCCTGTTCAGGCTTATCGGTTTGCTGATTCCAGGTCATGCTCAACGCCAATGTCGGCGTGGCTCTCAGGGCACCCGGTTTGCCGTCCAAATAAGCCATCTGGTCCAGTTTTGGCAAGCCGCTGACAGAAAGTGCTTTATCGAGCGCAAAGCCCTGCTGAAGGTCATAGACGATGTAGCCACTGGCTTCTGGCGTGACCTTTCGGATCGTGCCGGAGGGGCAGAATATTTCATACACGTAGGTGTCATCAGGGCGCGTGGACAGTGCAAGCAAGCCATAGTGTCCGGCCGTTTCGTTACCTTCGACGGAAAAGGAGGCGGTCAAAAAATGATTGGCGCTTAACACCTCCTTTCGTTGTTCAGGAGGCAAGTCATTGATGGCATGAATCAGTTGCACCTTCACTGCGCTGTTGTATTGCACCTGGAATGCATCGAACTGTTCATTAAAGTCGCTTAGTAGTGCGCAACCTCCCAGCCCCTTTGAGTCGAAGCCCAGCACTTTGTTCGTGAAGGCTCGGCCCTGCCCGCAGGTTATGTACTGCTCCAGGAGCGACAGGTGCATGTTGCGGCCGCGGTTTTTGAATCGAGGGATGAAGTACTCATGAATTTCAGCGTCAGTAAATCGCCTTCTTGCACGTGCATTGACGGGTGGGTGGAGGTTCGATAACTGTTTGAGCGCCATCTGTTTGCGATCTGGAGGCGGTTGCACCAACGCTGTCATGGCAGTTGCCTTTTGCTCTTCAAGGTCGCTCACGTATTGCAGGGCGGTGATCACATCGGCGGGGTCTACATCCGCCGTGTCTGTGACCGGGATTTTTCCCCGGCACATCGCAAAATGCAGAACGGGCTCACGGCGCAGTAGGGTGATTGCCAGTTGTTCATCAGGGGTCATTGATTGTGCGAAGGTCGCGTTCAACAACGCGCTCAGGCGTTCATACCCCAATGCGACGGCAGCACCGGGGTGGGCCGATTCGGCCAGTGCCACGGCATGGCGAAAATGGATGGAGTCGGGGGTATACCCATAGCGCAGATCCTGCGGTACGTCATACACCATCAACTGCGGGCAGTAGCGCCCTGCAATCAGCTCGAACGCTACCTGCAGGTCAGTTTTGGTCTTGCAGTGGAGCGTGCTGCGCAGTTGCTCCATGACCTGGCGCCGGACTTCCTGGATCGAGTGCCCCCCCATTGCGGGAGTATTCAGGTTAAGCCCGCAGACATACCCTTCGCTGTGGTGTACGGGCGGGCACAGGTAGTCGGTGATGCACGTCAGCGTCAGTGTTCGGATCATGCCCGGCGTGGCGATTTTGCGTTCTTGTGTTGTCCATGAGGACGCGCCGACAACAGCCTGTTCCAACTGATGAAAAGCAGGTGAATCAACCACGATGCTCATCAGTGTGGAGCCGCTAAGCGGTTCTGAATCGGGCAGCTTTATGGCGGGCAAAAATGTCGGTACCTGCAGAAACTCCGTCAGCGCAGTGATATCCCGTGTTGGCTCAACCCCCGAAATATGGGCATGGATGTCCAGCGTTGAAGTGGGCACGGATAATTTTGCTGATGCTCCTGGGGGGGAACTCACAGGCTCAATGCTTGTACCTGTATCAGGAGGACTGCCCAGCATTAGAAAGCACGAGGTGAGGTAGTGATAGTCCGCGGTGAAAAACTTGTTTTTGCGAAGTCCTTGCTCCACCGCGATGATGACCCGGTGATTGAGGCTATCAATCTCGGGGACTGCTTTACTGTGGCTGACATATTTGTGCACCAGCTTCAGACCCGTTTCGGCGGTCATCGGAAAGCTTTCGGGGATCCAGTCAAGCCCCTCGTCCAGCACCTGTCTCAGTAGCGTTTTGTGCGCGGGTTTCGCCAGCAGATCGCTGGCGAAGGTTTTAAATTGCGCATCGGTGATCAGTGTTTGCAGATCGGCTGACGGCTTAAATACGTTGGCAATGTTGGGCACCGGCAATGGACGATGAACAGGCAGTTCCATGTCCGGTTCTTGCAGGCTAAAAAAGGCCTGGGCTATCGCTTTGGTTGGGGTGGGTTCGATAACACGCAGAGCTCGGGCATTCAAAAAGCCCTCTGTCGTGGGCACTGATGTGCGGCGTGTCGCCTGGTCAAACAACGTGCTCAGGTAGGCAGCTTTTGCTCGTTTTTCAAGCGCACGGGACTGATTAAAAACGGTGGTGATGTCTTGATAGTTTTGTTCGAGCTGGAAAGCGATCATCGCCTCTACGGTGTTTTTTCTGAGGGGCTCCACTTTCACGGTTTTGGGCCTGTGATGACTGAAAAACGCCGTCTCTGCCTTGTGTTCAAAGGCGACCTGTTCCACCCAGTCAGGGAGTGTCTGGCGGTTGTTCAATCGCTGGTTTAACGCAACTCTTGCTTGCCGGGCTCTGCCGAATACCTCAAAGCCGTTTTGCGGGGTGAACACGTACGTAGTCAGCAACACTTGAGCGCTGGGTGTTCTGAGCTGAAATGCCACGGCAAATGAACAGCGCCGCGGCTTGAGTGACGCCGCATTACGTATGGCGAGGCGCACAGCCCGCAATTTATTGGGCGCTTTATACGGGGCCTGGAAAATCAGGTTACGAATGGCGGTGTCATCGTCCTCGTCAAGGCTGCCATCGGCGCACAACAGTTGCAGTTGTGTTTCCATAAGCAGCCTGTAGTGGGTGACGTAGTCCTGTTCTTTTGTCGGAGCCCCTGCGCGGCTATCTGCGGGGTTGGCCCAATAGCGTTTCAGGCTTTCGATGTAGGTTGTGTCTAGATCTTTGATGCGCGCCCAGAAGGCTTTGAACTGAGTTTCAGTGATAGACAGGTAGTGTTCCTGGAGTGGATCCAGTTGCGTCTGATAGTAAATCTCACGAGGCAGAGGCGGTGGCTCTGCGGCCGATGTCAACGAGCGCTGGATCAGGTTCGCCAGGCTTTGATCAGGCACATTGTTGCCCTCCCTGTCGACAAACCACAGCGAGTTAACGTTCGCCAGCATCAGCGTATCCGGCAGGTCGGTAAAAATGGCTGTCAGTTCCGCGTGCAGGCAGTCCATCAGGCTCGGTTGCCTGGCCATCAGCATCTCAATGCCGTTGTGAGTCCTCAGCCGGTTGATCAGCACCCGTTGCAGGTTGTTCAGGTGCTGGCGGTCGAGCAGGTTGGCGATGAAGTGAGTGGTGCATTCGCTCATCACGCGGCTTAGCGCAAAACTGGACAGCTTTGTGATGATGGTTGTTCTGAACGTTGCGCGCGTCGTTTGGTTGGGGTGTATTACAGGGTAACTCAGCAACGGAAACTCAAGGCTCCAAATCAGGTTGGCCAGTTTGGACACCAATTCGCGTACGTGCTGATGACCGGTTTTCTCGACATCACTGCCCACGGCCAGTGCGGTGGTGCGGCGAACGCTGAGTTGTGTGCAAAAAGTTTTCAAGAAGAGCGGGTCTGCGCACTGCTCTTTTGAAAGGTCAGTGACGGAGCACTCGCGGAGCAGTTGGGCGATGATTTTCATCGCCAGGCTAAAGGCGCTTGAGTCACTGCGGTCGGTGGTGCGATAGCCCAGGTTATTGGCGATGTCATAGACATCCAGGCTCTGTATTTTTTGGCTGATATCGGTGTTCATGGGAGTCACTTGCCTTGGCGGTTTTAATGCCAAGGTAAGTGAAGGGCCTGGGGCCTGGTGGTAGATAAATACAGCGCTGTTGCGCCAGGTAAATTTCGGAAAGCTACGCGTACTACAAACCAAACTGATCCTTCTGACAGGGTTGTTCCGCACCCCCTCGGCATACTGGCTGAGCGCCGCCAACTGGCAATTTGACAGTTAGCGGGCACTCAACCTTCCTCCACCAGGATGCCGACATGCCCCTATTACACAACAACGCTAACGATTTGCCCGGTGCCTGCGTATGAAGCGCATGAACATCACCGTCGGGGCCAGAACCACGGTGGGCGGCGTGGTGGTGTCGGGCTGGGAACTGATGACAATCAATGACCAGATACTGGCCCGCGAAGGTGACAGCATCGAGTGCCCGGTGTGCGGCAGCACAGGCGTTATCGTACTGTGCGGTCCGCGCCATGATGAATCACTGGGAGGGCGACAAGCCGCGCTAGAAGGGGATTTGTGCCAGTGCCTCTGCCGCCCTGCGCCGCGACTGATCCCTGATCAATACATCAGAGGCCAAGTGCTGGGAGATGCCAGAGGGCCTCAGCAGAGTTACATGGAGTATTTGGCTCAGTGGCCCGAATCGCCGGCACCTAAAAAAACAGCGCCCGCCAGTGCTGAGCCCGAGCTGGAAGAAGAGGACGAAGAAGAGGAACTGGAGTCCGGCATCACCCTGCATGTGGGCTTGTTCTTCGATGGCACCGGGAATAACCAGGGCAACAGTGAAGCGGCGAAAGGGTGCCTGGCCATTAGCTTGGGTATGGGTGAACAGGAAGGCGCGGATATACGTCAGCATTGCGCGAGCTTTGGCTTTGACGGTAAAGGAAACTCGCCGGATAACAGCTATACCAACGATGTCACCAATGTGGCGCGGCTTTATGACTTGTATCCGGATCATGCGGATACGCAATTGCCGCAAGGAACAGAAGAGGCGTTTCTCAGTGTCTACCTAGAAGGTATCGGTACAGTCACGGGGCAAGCTGACTCGGTCTATGGCCAGGCCAGCGGTCAAGGCAGCACTGGTATTGTGGCGCGAGTTGAGCAAGCGCCTGCCTTGATTTTGGAGCAGATTCGAAGGCTGCAAAAAATTAATCCCGGCATAAAAATTTGGCGAATCGTCTTCGACCTGTTTGGTTTCAGCCGTGGCGCTGCTGCCGCACGGCATTGTGCCAATGACTTGTTGAAGGGGCCGAAAAGCCTTATCGCCCAATCGATCCCTCCGGGAACGAAGGGCATGTCAGATGGCTTTAGATGGCGCCACCGAACAGATTTCAACCTCAACTTTATCGGCCTGTTTGATACGGTGCCTGGGGTGGTTGCACCCTTAAGCGGCGACTTTAGCCCGCACAACGCCAGTAACCCGGGCCTTGACCTGCACCTTGCCCCTGGTATTGCGCGCCATGTGGTGCAATTTGTGGCGCGCCACGAATATCGTCATAACTTCTCACTGGTTCGTACCGACAATGACATCGAGCTGCCCGGCGTCCACTCCGATATTGGTGGCGGTTATTTGCCTTTGGCCACTGAAAAAGTGCTGCTGAGTAAACCCCAGAGCAGTCAGGTGCCTGTCGACATGCCAGAAACCTCCACGGTCGCTTATGACCGAGCCCGTCAGCTCATGGGGGTAATGCTGCCGGACATGGAGCCCTATCTGCAGCGCTGGAGTGTCGACACATGGGCGGTGGTTCTGCCTTATAACAAACGCCGTGACATGTTTGCCGAGAAACGCGTGTACGCCGCCCTTCGCAGTGAGCGGCAAGTGCATGGTCAGTTGTCACTGATTTACTTGCGGGCCATGCGCGAGCTGGGAATACGAAACGGGGTTCCTTTTGTATCCATTGATGATCGAAACCCTGCATTGGCGCTTCCTGCTGACCTGCACGACATTGCCATCAAGCTGCAAGCGTATGCCGTCGGCGACAGCTTTCCCGGACTGACCCATGAAGAGGTGGCCTTACTACAGCGCAAATACGTCCACTTATCGGGCAATTGGAATGCCGCCTGGGGCAAGCACAACAGCGACATTGAGGTGCTGTTTATTAATCGGCCGGCTGCGGGCGGTAAACGGGCGGTGCATCCCAATGAATAAATTCAAGCTGCTAGTAATGTGCGGTGTACTTGGGTTGATTGTGGGCTGTGCCAAGGGCAGCAACGGGCTGCCCTATGATGGCTGGCGGCTTGGACTGTTCGCTCCCAACTATATGGAAGTGTGGATCGAAACCGCAGATGCGGTGGATGTGCGAGACCGTGTCTTCAGGCGTGCTATGAATGGAGTGGCCGCAATTCAGACTCCGAAAAACCTCAAAGGTAATCCTCGTGGCTGGCCCGGCTACCCCGGTTGGGGCGCCGGCAAGTATGTTTACGGGGCAGCGGTACCACGCCTGATCTATGTGCGCTGGCAGTCGTTGGTGGAGCCGCAAACCTACGAGGCTTATATCGTGATCCCCACAGCCATTCAGCAGGCCATGGTCAAGCCTGAAAAAGCCTTTTGCGAGTTCGATGCCAAATGGATCACCGGTTACCGCAAAGGCGTGACCGTAGGGTTGGCCCCCGGCGGTATTGCCAAGGTGTGGATTTCAGGCCCTTGCGTCAGCCCAATCGAAGTGGCCAGGGTTCAGGGAGAAGTAGTGAAAGAAGGACCTTATGGCGGGAAGTCCGAAGGCCATCATTTCCCGCTTGGCGAAACGTCAAAAGCCTACATCGAAAAATACGGGGTGCCTTATGGCTCTTGGTAAAGGGCCGCCGCACGTGGGCGGAGCATCCCAATGACTATATTCAAGCTGCTATGGGTGTGCGTTGTGCTTGGGTTGATGGCGGGTTGTGCCAAGGGCGCTAATGGGCTGCCCTATGATGGTTGGCGACTTGGACTATTCGCACCTAACTACATGGAGGTGTGGATCGAAACCGCAGATGCGGTGGATGTGCGAGACCGTGTCTTCAAACGAGCCATGAGCGGAGTAGCCGCTATTCAGACTCCGAAAAACCTCAAGGGTAATCCTCGTGGCTGGCCAAGTTATCCCGGTTGGGGTAAAGGTAAATATGTTTACGGGGCTGCTGTACCACGCCTGATTTATGTGCGCTGGCAATCATTGGTAGAGCCACAAACCTACGAGGCTTATATCGTGATCCCCGAAGCCATTCAGCAGGCCATGGTCAAGCCTGAGAAAGCCTTTTGCGAGTTTGATGCCAAATGGATCACTGATTACCGCAAAGGCGTGACCGTAGGGCTGGCACCCGGCGGTATTGCCAAGGTGTGGATCTCGGGCCCTTGCGTCAGCCCAATCGAAGTGACCAGGGTTCAGGGAGAAGTAGTGAAAGAAGGACCTTATGGCGGGAAGTCCGAAGGCCATCATTTCCCGCTTGGCGAAACGTCAAAAGCCTACATCGAAAAATACGGGGTGCCTTATGGCTCTTGGTAAAGGGCCTCCGAGGCGACACTGCGGTGTTCAGCAGCGGATGACTCACTACGCGCCACTGGCCATGGCTTTAGCATGTCAGTGCGCGACAGGGTTCGTGTCAGCTTTCAAACCCGCCTTCCAGGGCGTGTATTCAATTCGGTGCACCAGGCTGGTCAAACCCGTGGCCTTGAAGCCCGGCATGGCGCTCATGTCGGTCTGTTTGCAGCGGGCGATCAGGGCGCGGAGTAAAACATCGTCCTGTTTGAATTCGGCCCGGCGCAGTACATGAGGGGCCAGGCTGGCCGCGCATTCCTGTACATGGCCACTGTTGTCGGTCATGACAATCAGGGTTGCGACACCGATGCTGTCGACAGGCAGCGGTGTGAACAGTTGCTGGTACAGAAAATCGTCTTGCGTCTTGGCTTGCACGGCCTCGTCGCGTTTGAGGCGTTGCTCGTCGCTCATCCCGGTCAGTGGGCCAACCGCTATCGGCGCAACCACTGTTGCCGTGCGCTTCTTTGGGTTGATTAATGACGATGGCAATTCGGGGAGTACGGCCGTCCAGCAGATTGGCAGCAGGTCTTTGGCCAGTTTTGCGTTGTAAGGGTAGAGTTTCGGGTCGAATTTGCGGTTGATCTGGGTATCGCAACCGATCACCCGATTATGTTCATCCAGGGTGATTTTCAGATTAAAACTGCCAGTGCGGCCCTCGGTATTGGCCAGATTGCCTGCAGGGCGCAGCACCCTGGTCATCAGCACTTCGTACAGTGCGCGTTGCCGGGCCTGATCATTTTCCTGCGTGGGAGTGAGCGTAGTCGCGCTGGTATCCGTGGCAGTGGACTGGCAGCCCGCCAGCAGCAGGCCAGCAAGCGTGAGGGGGAATGCGCGTTTGAACATGACGATCCTTGTGCGAGAGACAGGCCCGGTCGAGTGTTTGTCGACGTTTAGCGGGCCGCAGTCTATCTCAGTCAGGGTGCTTCATGCACATGAGATCTATTCGTATTTATGGGGCGTAGCGTCATTGGCGTTTGAGGCCGAACGCGGGCCTGCAAAGCGGAGGCGCCTGAGCGCCTCCGGTTAACCGCAATGGATCAGAACAACCATTGAGCGCCGATGGAGTAGCCGGTCTGGCTGCCTTCATCGTTGCCCAGGCGGCCATTGATCTCGGCATACAGCCCCAGTTGCGGGGTGATGGCGAGTTGGCTGCCGAGCTGGGCACGGCCATAGCTCTTGTCGACGCTGCCCAGGTGCGCGCCGCGTGCCTGGCCGTCGGCGCGGCTGGTGAGGAGGATGTCATCCAGACGCCCGTCACCCATTTCCTTGACCCAGGCGATGTCGCCGTAAGGTTGCAGACTCATACCGGCCGGCAGGTCGAACGTGCCGCGGGCACGCCACCCGAGGCTGGCTTGCACAGAGTCGAAGCTCTGCTCTTCGTAGCTCAGGGCGGTGCGCAGGTCTTGTTTCTCGTGAAACTTGTCGATGCGGTAGTGGCTGTAATCCAGGCCTGCAAACGGGCCGCTTTTGAGCGCGCCGAAATCAAAGTCATAGCCGCCGATCACGCGGGCACCCAGGCTGAGTGCGTCCGTCTTGCCGGTCAGTTTCTGGCTCAGCAGCACAGGGCCGCCGTTGGCCTGAATCACCAGATTACGTTTGCTGTCGAACTGGGTAGTGCCAGCGCTCAAGTCACCGGCCAGCCAGAGTGGGCCGCCATCGTTGAGCAAGGCGTAGACCGCTGCCTGCCAGCTTTCGCTGTCGAGTTTGCCGCCGCGTTCCAGTTTGTCGCGCCCGTTCAGGTAGCTCAGGCTGGCGCCCACGCTCAGGCTGGAGGTCAGTTGGTAGTCGCCCAGCGCATGCAAGCCAAGACGGCGACCTTCGTTGAACGGCCCGCTGTCTGCGCTGTATTCGCCATCGATACCGATTTCACCATCAAAACTGCCGACGTCGCGGCTCGCGGCTTGCAACGTCAACCAGCGGCGATCCAGCAGATTGACCTGGGCCTGATGCTGGCGTTGCAGGTTGTCTTGCTGAGCGCGTGCGACCGCGCCGCCCGAGGCGGTGGAAGCCATCAAGTCAGCGTTGGTCAACTCCAGCACCAGACGGCTGAGCAGTCGCGAATAGTCGCGCAGGCGCTGGTCGATGCGTTCCTGGCCGAAGGCGTTGGTGAGCACAGCTTCGTTGTCTTTCTTCGGGTCATGCCAGGTCGAACCGCCAGGGATGGCCGGGTTATCGGTCTGGGTGTAACCGTCCAGATCCCCCAGTTCCCAGTTGGTGGCCTCAACGTAGAGCACCGGGATATTCAGCTTTTCAAACGATTCGCCATCACTGCAGCAACCGGTGCCCGCCGGGTAGGCGGCATCGAGGCCAGGGTTGCTGAACAGGTTGATGTTGAGTTCTTTGGCGAGCTTGAACGCATGCTCACGCAATGAGGCCAGGCCCGGATTGCTGACGCTGTTTTTGCCGGAGTGGGCGTACATCATGTCGCCGGTAATCAGGCTGTCGAGGTTAATCATGGCCAGCATGTTCTCGCGCTGGCTGGCGCTCAAGCTGTTGACGAAGGCTTTGGAGCCTTGCAGGCCTTCTTCTTCCGCACCAAAGCCAATCACTTGCAGGCCGTACTCGAGCGGTACGCCGTTGAGGTTACGGGCGATTTCGGTGAGTACGCTGGCGCCAGAGCCATTGTCATCCAGGCCTTGCAGGGTCGGGCGGCCAAAGTACGTGTCGAAATGCGCACCGACCACCACGTATTGCGGTTTAGTGCCCGCCGCGTAGGCCACCACGTTTTGCGAGCTGCGACTGTTACCCGCCCCCCAGGAAAAATCCTGGCGGCTGATGCTGTAAGCATCGCCCATCTGGCTTTGCATCCAGTCGGCGGCACCGGCAAAGTTGGCCGTGCCACGGTAGCGGCCAGGGTAGTCGTTAATCAGCTTATCGAGGGTAGTTGCAGCATGTTCGCCGTAGTTATAGGCATGGCCTTGGGTTGACAGCAGGGCGCCGGCAACGCTGACAGCGAGTGCGAGGGGTTTGATCACAACGTCTTCCTTGGAGTTATTAGAGGTTTAGCGATTTATCCTGTTGCAGGATGTGCGCCCTCTATTGGGCGTGTAGGGCAGATTGACGCACTGTATTAAGCCTTTGTCGCTCCTGTATAAACGGGCGCACTTTTTTGCGCCCGAACACGATCATCCCGATCAGGGCGTGACTCAAAATCGGGCAGGATTATGCGGCAGTGATGCGAAAAGTAGCACTGTGCTATCGGCTGTTCAGCCCATAAACGTCACATAGACCGACCCCTGTAGGAGCGAGCTTGCCTCGCGATCTTTTGATCTTTAAAAGATCGCGAGACAAGCTCGCTCCTACAGCAGGCTGCAGCCTATGGCATCAATGCAGAATCTGGCTCAAGAACAGCTGGGTCCGTTCGTTCTGCGGGTTATCGAAGAAGGCATCAGGCGCTGCCTGCTCGACGATTTCACCTTTGTCCATGAAGATCACCCGGTCGGCCACGGTGCGGGCAAAGCCCATTTCATGGGTGACGCAGAGCATGGTCATGCCGTCTTCGGCCAGGCCGATCATGGTGTCCAGAACCTCTTTGACCATTTCCGGGTCCAGTGCTGACGTCGGCTCATCGAACAGCATGATGGTGGGCTTCATGCACAAGGCGCGGGCGATGGCCACGCGCTGCTGTTGACCGCCAGACAACTGGCCGGGGTACTTGTGGGCTTGCTCCGGAATACGCACGCGCTCCAGATAATGCATGGCGATTTCTTCGGCCTGGCGCTTGGGCATCTTGCGCACCCACATCGGCGCCAGCGTGCAGTTTTGCAAAATGGTCAGGTGCGGGAAGAGGTTGAAGTGCTGGAACACCATGCCCACTTCACGGCGAATCGCTTCGATCTGTTTGAGGTCGTTGGTCAGTTCCACGCCATCGACCACGATGCGGCCTTGCTGGTGCTCTTCAAGGCGGTTAAGGCAGCGGATGGTGGTGGATTTACCCGAACCCGACGGGCCGCACAGCACAATTCGCTCGCCCTGGTTAACGTTCAGGTTGATGTCTTTCAACACGTGAAACTGGGCGTACCACTTGTTGACGTCCTGCATCTGGATAATCCCGGCAGGGCTGACAGGGTGTTTGTTTGCTTGATTCATCGCAGAACTCCTAACGTTTATGACCGGTGTCGAGCTTGCGTTCCAAATGCATGGAGTAGCGCGACATGCCAAAACAGAACATCCAGAACACCAGGGCGGCAAACACATAGCCTTCAGTGGCCATACCCAGCCATTTTGGGTCGGCGGCGGCTTGCTTGACGCTGTTGAGCAGGTCAAACAGACCGATGATGATCACCAGGCTGGTGTCTTTGAACAGCGCAATAAAGGTGTTCACGATGCCCGGAATCACCAGCTTCAAGGCTTGCGGCAAAATCACCAGGCCCATGCTGCGCCAGTAACCCAGGCCCATCGCCGCGGCTGCTTCGTACTGGCCTTTGGGGATGGCTTGCAGACCGCCGCGCACCACTTCAGCCACGTAGGCTGACTGGAACAGAATCACGCCGATCAGCGCCCGCAGCAGCTTGTCGAAGTTCATGCCTTCGGGCAGGAACAGCGGCAGCATCACCGACGACATAAACAGCACCGTGATCAATGGCACGCCGCGCCAGAACTCGATGAAGGTCACGCACACCACCCGGATCGCCGGCATGTTCGAACGGCGTCCCAATGCCAGCACGATGCCCAAGGGCAACGCGCCCGCAATGCCGACGGTGGCGATCACCAGTGTCAGCATCAGGCCGCCCCACTGGCTGGTCGACACGCTGGTCAGGCCCCAATAACCGCCATGCAGCAGGGTGAAGGCCAGAACCGGGTACACCACCAGAAAGCCCAAGCCGTAAATGGCCTTGTGCGTAAAGCGTGAGATAAACAACGGCGCTGCGCCGATGACGGCCAGCCACACGGTCAGGTCGACGCGCCAGCGCAGGTCAGCGGGGTAGTAGCCATACATGAACTGCCCGAAGCGCTGCTGAATGAACACCCAGCAAGCGCCTTGCCCGGTGCAGTCGGCGCGGGTGCTGCCTGTCCAGTTCGCGTCAAGGATGGCCCACTGCACCAGCGGCGGCACTGTCAGGTACAGCAGGTAGAACGCCAGCAACGTCAGCAGGGTGTTGAAACCGCCACTGAACAAGTGGGTACGCATCCATGCCATGGGGCCGAACACTTTGTTCGGGGGCGGCAGGTCGGGTTTGAAATGATGAGTCGTCATGGCCGTCTCCTTAGCGTTCGATCAGCGCGATGCGCTTGTTGTAAACGTTCATCAGCAAAGAAATGCTGATGCTGATCGCCAGGTACACGCTCATGGTGATCGCAATGACCTCTATGGCCTGGCCGGTCTGGTTGAGCACCGTTCCGGCAAACAACGAGACCATTTCCGGGTAGCCGATCCCGGCCGCCAATGACGAGTTTTTTGCCAGGTTGAGGTATTGGCTGGTCAGCGGCGGAATGATCACCCGCAGCGCTTGCGGGATGATCACCTTGCGCAGCGTCGGCCCGGGGCGCAGGCCCAGGGAGCGTGCGGCTTCGGTCTGGCCGTGGCTGACCGAGGTGATGCCCGAGCGCACGATCTCGGCGATAAACGCTGCGGTGTACACCGTCAGCGCCAGGGTAAGCGCCAGCAGCTCCGGGATCAGCACCCAGCCACCGACAAAGTTGAAACCCTTGAGCTCGGGCATTTCCCACTGCAGCGGCGCGCCAAAAATCAGCGCACATACCCCGGGAATCACCAGCAGCAAGCCCAGCCCGGCCCAGAACTTATGGAACGGTTGGCCGGTGGCTTCAAAGCGTTGGTTGGCCCAACGCATCATCAACCCGACAGCAACGAGGGCAAGCAGCACGCTGCATGCAAAGGGCCAAAAGCCGTCAGCGGCCAGCGCCGCAGGCATGTTCAGGCCACGGCTGCTGACAAAGAAGGTGTCATTGAAGTGATGGCTATTGCGCGGCCCCGGCATGCTCAGGAACACCGCGAAGTACCAGAACAGGATTTGCAGCAGCGGCGGAATGTTACGGAATACTTCCACATACACCGTCGCCAGTTTGTTGATCATCCAGTTGGGGGACAAACGCGCCACGCCGATGATGAAACCGAGGAGGGTGGCCAGGACCACGCCAATTACCGTCACCAGCAGGGTGTTGAGCAAGCCGATGACAAAGACTCTGGCGTAGCTGTCCGATTCTTTGTAATCGATTAAATGCTGCGCGATACCGAAACCGGCACTGCGCTCAAGAAACTCGAAACCCGAGGTGATCCCTCGGTGTTGCAGGTTGGTCTGGGTGTTATTGAACAGGTACCAGCCCAGTGAAACGACCGCCACAATCGTAATGATCTGAAACAGCCACTCACGCACTTTGGGATCGCTGAAGCGCAGCTTCTGCTTGGGTGCGTCGATTAGGTTTTGCATGGAATGCCCCGGAAAAAAGCAACAGAACATCGCCCGGCGATCAACCGCCGGGCGACAACGCATTCAACGATCAGCGCACAGGCGGTGCGTATTGAATGCCGCCGTTGTTCCACAGCGCGTTCAGCCCGCGGTCGATTTGCAGAGGGCTGCCTTTGCCCAGGTTTCGCTCAAAGACTTCGCCGTAGTTGCCGACTTGCTTGACGATCTGCACCACCCAGTCCTTGCGCAGCTTCAGGTCTTTGCCGTATTCGCCGTCGGCACCCAGCAGGCGGGCTACGTCGGGGTTCTTGCTGGTCTTGGCTTGAGCTTCCACGTTCTTCGACGTAATGCCCGCTTCTTCAGCGTTGAGCATGGCGTAGCCCACCCAGCGCACAATGGCCAGCCAGTCGTCGTCACCGTTGCGCACGATAGGGCCCAGCGGCTCTTTGGAAATGGTTTCTGGCAGGACGACGTAATCGTCAGGGTGGGCCAGTTTGCTGCGCTGTGCGTAGAGTTGGGACTTGTCGGAACTCAGCACGTCACAGCGGCCGGACTCCAGCGACTTGGCGCTTTCATCGGAGGTGTCGAAGGTGATCGGGCTGTACTTCAGCTTATTGGCGCGGAAGTAGTCGGACACGTTCAACTCAGTGGTGGTCCCGGCGAGGATGCACAGGGTTGCTCCGTCCAGTTCCTTGGCACTTTTTACACCGAGCTTTGTGTTGACCAAAAAACCAACGCCGTCGTAATAGGCGATAAATCCGGGGAATTTCATGCCCATTCCTGCATCGCGGGAGCTGGTCATGGTGGTGTTGCGCGACAAGATGTCGATTTCGCCCGATTGCAGGGCAGTGAAACGCTCCTTGGCATTCAACTGGCTGAATTTGACCTTGCTGGCGTCACCAAACACGGCGGCCGCCACCGCGCGGCAGACGTCGGCGTCAATGCCCAAAATCTTGCCGTGGGCATCCGGTACCGAGAAGCCCGGCAAACCATCGGAGACACCGCATTGGATAAACCCTTTCTTCTGGATGGCGTCCAGCGTGGCGCCCGCCGAGGCCCCATTGGCAAGACCCATCAGGGATGTGGCGGCGAGTGTGAGCCCAGCAAGTTTCAATCTATTCATTCCAATGCCTCAAGTGATGTTTCATTGTTGTTATCAGTTGCTTGAGTGTCTTCGCGTTCAGATAAATATTGAGCGAAGCAGGTGCCAGCCTCATTAAATGTGCGGCACTAAGTCGATAAAAGCTTAAATACGCTGACAAGAGCGCGTTTTATAAACCGCCTTCAATAGTGTTTTTTATTCACAGTGATGCCAGAGAGTGTCGATGCCCTTGCGTGAATAAGTTCTTGAACCAAAGACGCCCACACTAAACCTTGTGTTGTTCCACCGGCATAAGTTGCTCCGGCGGCAACACGATTAAATGCACACCAATGCACAATCGACAGCCCATCTTGAGTACCGGGCCGGGCACATTCAATGATCTGTAAGTTGTCACTTTCAATCGCCTTGGCATACGCGTGCGGGAAATGCCGGGCAACAGCGGCCAGGCAGGCGGTGAGTATGTGTTGTTTATCCGCCGGGCTTGCATCGGGTGGCACCTGGCCGCCGGAGACCAGAATGTGGCCTGCGTCCAGGCGGCAATTCATGACACCGATTGGCAACGCGTAATGCAACTTGACCCCGCGCAGGTCGGCGCCTTCGTTGCCGACAGCGATCAATTTGAAAAACCAGCCGGTGATCGGTAAGACGTCTGGTTGCTCAACGCCCATGGCGGTGATGACGAAGTGTTCTCTGCTCAGTTCGGTTATTTGCCCCCGGCTCAGACGCTGAGGCCGGAACTGAACCCCGGCGCGCTGCAAAAGCGTCACCAACTCGGCCATCACCTCGACAAACGCCAGGTCGTAGCCCGACACCTTAATGGCGCGGCTGATCCCGGGGATTGCATACCTGGCCTCAAATTGCTGCTGGCTGATCTCAACAAGGTCACCGCCCGGCCTGCCACTCGGCCAGGGTGAGCGTTCAATCGCGCGTTGCTCGCCAATTGCCGCGTCTACGCCTTCGTCACCTTCCCGATAGGCGCGCACAATCCCCGCCTTGGCGAAGGGGCGCAGTGACGGGTTGTCAGCCAGGAGCTTTTCAAACAGCTCGATGCCTGCGCGGTTGCACGCAATGGCCAAGTGTTGGTTGGCGGGGAGCAGGTAGTCGTTATGCAGCGGCTTTGCCGCCGTCTCCGTTGCAGACAGATGGCGCATATTGACGTTCTTGTGACTGGCGCCATCGCTTTCCTGATCTCCGCCGTAGACCGTGACCTGATAATTCGCCAGGCGGCACATCACCGCCTGGAGCAGGCCATTGATCCCCCTGCCAATGATCGACACGCTGGGCGCTCCGGCCTGTACCGGCTTGGTCGGAATCATCAATGAGCGGGCACATTGACGCCTGACAAGGCCGCGCAAGGCGGTGAGGCTCAGTTGCACGCAGACGGCGTAGTCAAGGTCGCGATGGCAGGCTTCAGTGGTTGCCGCCTGCGTCGTCAGCGTCGCCGGCTGGCACCACGTTGAGGTGCTACAACCGAGCGCCAGGGTGCGCAGACGAAAGGCGTCCAGTGTTGCGGGCCCGTAGTCCACGATTAACTGGATGCCTTGCGCTTGTGCCAGGGCCTGCAACGCCGCATCGCTGAACACCTCCGGTTTGGCGACACAGACCACACGGGCCTGGGAGTGCAGGCTCTCAATGAGGGCCCGGTCAATGCGCTGTGTGGAGTCCTCATTCAGCGACAAACAGATCGCAACGGCGTGCGCCCCTTGCAGTGCTTCAAGCCAGTCAGCGACAAATGAGACCCGGCTGATTGGCGCTGGCGTTTGGCCGGGGCGTACTAACACCGTGATCCGGATCTCCGGGTTTTGCTCAAGTAACAGGTTGACCAGCGCTTTGCCGACATTGCCGTAGCCCAGCACGCTAACAGCCTGTGCTGTGCCGCCATCGGCCAGTGTCAGCCAGTGCGCGATATAAGCCGCGACGTGCGGCGCGTTGACCCCCGGCGTATTGATCACCCGAACATGGTTGGGCGCGCACAGGTCCAGTCGCACTTTGTCCAGGCTCGCCCCCCTGCGAATCAGCACAAGATCGCCGAACGGGTGGCACGTTCGCCACAGGTCAATGACCTCGGCATCAATGCTTTGATCCCCGACAACGAGGGTTGACGGGCGCAGCAGTGCGATCTGTATCAGCAGCGTTTGCCGGGTTAAGGTCGGGGGCAGAAAGATCACATTGCTGGGTGCATCGGCTTTCCAGTCACTGGACACCGGCGCGATATGTAAGATGTTTTCGGTAGTGGCAATCAGTGATGCAGCAACTGGCGGAACGCAAGAGAGCCTCATGGCGTTATCTCCAACACTTCTGACCTGTTAATGCCTCACGCAGAGGCACTTAATAAAGTTGGCGTTGCAACAGTAAGCATGGGGTTTGTATGGGGGGTGAATATAGGGATTAACGTCAAGGGACTTCGAGTGGGATATAACCAAAGTTCAAGGCAAGTTGGATCGTTACTAATGTCTTGAACGTGATCATGATTAAGTCCCGTGTGATTTAAAAATGCGTCATCTAATTACTTCGGCAAAACTAGCAGTAACTAGCATCAAGGTCTGTAGGACGCTTCCTAAATTTCAGGATTACTTAATGTGGGTGCCGCCTGCGACACCCACAACACCTCTAAGGGCGCCAGCCCAGTTGGCTGGAGATTTGTTGCGAGGCTTCCATCAGTTGTTTGACGTAGTCCTGTTTCAGTTCTTCGCGAAAGCGAAAGCACGGAAAGGACACGCTCATGCCACCGATCACATGACCAAAGCGGTCCCTGATCGGCGCCGCCAGGCAGCGCATGTTGTCTTCGAATTCCTCATGGTCTTCGCCATAGCCTTGCTCGCGCACTAGCGCCAGTTCGTGCAGGTACTCATCAATGCTGGTGAGGGTGTTGGCGGTACGACGCTCAAAACTTTCTTCGCGCAGGTGCGCGAGCAACTCGTCTTCTTCCAGCCAGGCCATCAACACTTTGCCGATCCCGGTGCAGTACAGCGGGGCACGGCGGCCGATGCGCGAGTACATGCGCAGGTTGTATTTGGAGTCGATCTTGTGCACGTAAACGATGCTGCCTTCATCAAGGATGCCCAGGTGCACGGTCTCGCCGGTCAGCTCATTGATGCGCCGCATGCCCGGTTCGGCTTCGCGCACGATGTCCAGGTGGGGCAGGGCCTGGGCGCCCAGTTCGAACAGGCGAACGCTGAGGCGGTAGCGGTCTTCGGCATCCTGGACCACATAGCCGCGGGCTTTGAGCGACTGCAAAAAGCGGTAAACCGTGCTTTTTGACATGTCCAGCTTTTGCGCGATTTCTGACACGCCGCTTTCTTCAGGGTGCTCGGCCAGGGTTTCAAGCACAGCCATGGTCCGGCCTACGGCCGACACCAGTTCATTGTTCTGGGTGGTGCTGTTGTCCATGGAGGCTCCAACACAATTAAAAAAAACAAGGATATACCCTGGCGAATCGAAACGCTGTTCCATTTTGCTTGACGGTGTAGGAATTAGGATTAGAATCGGCCACAAGCTAAAAAATGAAACGCCGTTTCGAAAACAATAATAGCGCTGCACAAGACCCTCCCTTACGGGTCTGCGTTGACGCAAAACACAAGGCGCGCAGTGATGACAGTAATGCTCGGGCATTGCCCACAGGCCGAACGATCCCGCCCCCTCAAGGTGGCGTTGATTGGCGAGTGCATGATTGAGATGCGCGGTGAGCCGGGCGCGACGTTCAGCCAGACCTTTGGCGGCGACACGCTGAATGCAGCGGTCTATCTGGCCCGTGTCAGCCAAGGCAGCGCGATGGGTGTCGACTACATAACCGCTGTCGGTGCCGACGCTTTCAGCGTTGCCATGCGCCAGATGTGGCGCGACGAAGGCGTGGGTGACCAGCATGTTCGGGTGATCCCCGATGCACTGCCGGGGCTGTACTTTATCCAGACCGACGACCAGGGCGAACGCCGTTTTGCCTACTGGCGTGGCGAAGCCGCCGCCCGCCGGGTGTTCGACGGGCCGCAAGCCGATGCCTTGCTCAGTGCGTTGGCCGATTATGACTATGTGTATGTCAGCGGCATCAGCCTGGCAATCCTCACGGCCGGTGGCCGCGAACGCTTGATGCAAGCCCTGAGCCTGGCCCGAGCGGCCGGTACGCGCATCGTCTTCGACAACAATTACCGCCCCCATTTATGGCCCGACGTGCACGCCGCACGCCAGGCGTACAGCGACATGCTGCGCCTGACCGACTTGGCCCTGATCACCTGGGAAGACGACGCCGCGCTGTTCGGTTATGCCGATCACACAGAACTGTTTCGCGCTTATAAAGCCTTCGGCGTAGGCGAAGTCGCGCTTAAACGTGGCGCGGCCTCGTGTTTGATTCAGTGCGCGGCGGGGCACGTTGAAGTGCCCGCCGAACACGTGCAGCACATCGTCGACACCACAGCGGCGGGCGACTCGTTTAGCGCGGCGTACCTTGCTTGCCGTTTGCAAGGTGGCGAGCCCGCACTGGCGGCGCGCTGGGGCCATCGGCTGGCCGCGCAAGTGGTGCAACACCCCGGGGCGCTGATCCCGCGCGCGGCCATGCCGACACTGAGCATGCCCGCATTGTCTTCTGTGGCTGAGGCTTGAGCGTATGAAAATTGTTGAAGCGCGGGTGATCGTTAGTTGCCCTGGGCGCAACCTGATCACCCTGAAAATTGTCACCGACTCCGGCCTGTATGGCATCGGCGACGCGACCTTGAACGGCCGCGAAATGGCCGTGGTGGCATACCTTGAAGAGCACGTTTTGCCTTCCTTGATCGGCCGCGATGCGCAGCGTATCGAAGACATCTGGCAGTACCTGTATCGCGGTGCCTACTGGCGCCGTGGCCCGGTGACCATGACCGCGATTGCCGCCGTTGACGTGGCGTTGTGGGACATCAAGGCCAAGGCCGCCAACATGCCGTTGTACCAGTTGCTGGGTGGCAAGAGCCGCGAGCGAGTCATGGTGTACGGGCATGCCACGGGCAAGGACATCGACGGTTGCCTGGAGGAAGTCGCCCGCCATGTTGAGCTGGGTTACAAAGCCGTGCGCGTGCAGTGCGGGATTCCGGGCATTGCCACCACGTATGGTGTGGCCAAGCGCAGTGGTGAACGCTATGAACCGGCCGACAGCGACCTGCCCGCCGAGCATGTGTGGGACACCGCCAAGTACCTCAACCATGTGCCCAAGCTGTTCGCCGCCGTGCGCGAGTGTTTTGGCGATGATCTGCACATTCTGCATGACGTCCATCATCGGCTGACGCCCATTGAAGCCGGGCGTCTGGGCAAGGCCGTCGAGCCGTTCAACCTGTTCTGGCTTGAGGACTGCACCCCGGCCGAGAACCAGGAGGCTTTTCGCCTGATCCGTCAGCACACCACCACACCGTTGGCGGTGGGCGAGGTGTTCAACTCGATTCACGACTGCCGCGAAGTGATTCAAGAGCAGTTGATCGACTACATCCGCGCCACGCTGGTGCATGCCGGTGGCATCAGCCACGTGCGACGGATCGCTGATTTTGCCGCGCTGTACCAGGTGCGCACCGGGTTCCACGGCGCCACTGACCTTTCGCCAGTGACCATGGGCGCGGCGCTGCACTTCGACACGTGGGTGCCCAACTTTGGCATTCAGGAACACATGCCCCACGACCCGCTGACCGAGGCCGTGTTCCCCCACGCTTACCGCTTTGAAGACGGCCATTTCACCCCCGGAGAAACCCCGGGCCATGGCGTGGATATCGACGAAACACTGGCCGCTCAATACCCCTACAAACGCGCCAGCCTGCCGGTCAACCGCCTCGAAGACGGCACGCTCTGGCACTGGTAACACACCGTTTAAAGCTTTTTGCGCGACTGTTTAATAACTATAAAAAATTGGGCGTCATGCCTTGGCAGGAGTTATCCGATGAAAGCGTTTCAAGTGAGAGCACCTTTTGAGTTCGGCCTGGCTCAGGTTGAAGTCCCGCAGGTCGCCCGTAATGAAGTGAAGGTCGATGTGGCCTACGCCGGTATCTGCGGTTCGGATCTGCACATCATTCACGGGCAGAATGCCTTTGTGCGGTTCCCCCGCGTCACCGGCCATGAGTTTTCGGGCGTGGTGCACGAAGTGGGCGAAGGCGTAGAGCACATCAAGGTCGGTGACCGCGTGTGCATCGACCCGGTGATCAGTTGCGGCACCTGCTACCCGTGCCGCATCAACCGGCCCAACGTGTGCACCCAGTTGCAAGTGATCGGCGTGCACCGCGACGGCGGTTTCAGCGAGCAAGTCAGCGTGCCGGCGAGCAATGTCCATCGCCTGCCAGACTCGATGTCCCTCAGCCACGCCGCCCTGGTCGAACCTTACTCCATCGCCCTCAACGTACTGGATCGCATGCAGCCGCACCCCGGCGACAGCCTGCTGATTTACGGCGCCGGCGTGATCGGCCTGACCCTGGTGCAAATGGCCCGCGCATTGGGGTTGACCGACATTACGGTGACCGACGTGATTGACGAGCGCCTTGAAACCGCGCGCGCGCTGGGCGCTACCCGAACCCTCAACGGCAAGGACGTCGACGTTGAAGCGACCATGCGTGAACTGACCGAGGGCCAGGGCGTGCCGCTGATTGTCGATGCCGCCTGCATCCCGGCATTGATGCCACAAATGGTGCGCCTGGCCTCGCCGGCGGGGCGGATTGGCCTGCTGGGGTTCAACGCCACGCCCACCGACCTGGTGCAGTTGGAGATGATCAAAAAGGAACTCACCCTGGTGGGTTCGCGCCTCAACAACCGCAAGTTCCCACGGGTGATCGAACTGATCGCCAGCGGCAAATTGCAGGTTCAGGAAATGATCAGCCACCGCATCGGCTTTGATGACATGCCCGAGGCGATCGCCCTGATCGAAAACCACCCCGAACAAACCCGCAAAGTGCTGGTGCAACTCAACACCGCTCATTCCTGAACACCTCAGCTCCATGTGCCCGCTGCTGGGCACCCTCACCGAATAAACATAAAAAGCGGGAGGTTCCAATGTTTGGTCAAGGTCGTACGTTAATCATCATCATGCTGTTCCTGGCAGGCGTCATTAACTACCTGGATCGCTCGGCATTGTCCGTGGCAGCCCCGTTCATCCAAAAAGACTACGGTCTGACCACGGGTGAAATGGGCATGATCTTCAGTAGTTTTTTTGTCGGCTATGCCGCCTTCAACTTTATCGGCGGCTGGGCGGCCGACCGCTATGGCGCCAAAACCACGCTGCTGCTGGCGATGGTGCTGTGGTCGCTGTTCAGTGGCTTGACCGTGCTCACGGTCGGCTTCATGTCGCTGGTGTTTATCCGCATTCTGTTCGGCATGGGCGAAGGCCCGCTGAGCGTGACCACCAGCAAAATGGTCAACAACTGGTACACGCCTAAACAACGGGCGCGGGCGTTGGGCTCCTCCATGTCGGGCACCCCGTTGGGGGGCGCGATTTCCGGGCCGGTGGTGGGCTTTATTGCCATCAGCTACGGCTGGAAGGTCTCGTTCATCATCATTATGTTGATCGGCCTGGTGTGGGCGGCGGTCTGGTACAAGTTCGTCAAGGACAAACCTACCGGCAAGGTTGCGCAAGAGATTGCCGAAGGTGAAGGCCAGAGCGACATGGCGGCGCTGCCGGTGCATCCGCTGCGTTACTACCTCAAGCAACCGACGGTGCTGTTCACCTCGCTGGCGTTCTTCTCGTACAACTACACGCTGTTTTTCTTCCTGACCTGGTTCCCCAGCTACCTGACGATGGCCCACGGCCTCAACGTTAAAGAGATGAGCATCGCCACGGTCATTCCCTGGGTGCTGGGCTTCCTCGGGCTGGCGCTGGGCGGGTTTATCTCCGACTTCGTGTTCAAAAAAACCGGGCGCATGATGTTCTCGCGCAAAGTGGTGCTGGTCACGTGCTTGCTGGCCTGTGCGGTGTGCATCGGTTTCGCCGGTATCGTCAAAACCCTGTACCCGGCGGTCGCGCTGGTGGCCTTGGCGGTGTTCTTTCTGTACCTCACCGGCGCCATTTACTGGGCGATCATCCAGGACACCGTGCCCGCCGCACGGGTGGGCGGAGTCAGTGGCTTCATGCATTTTCTGGCCAACACCTCGGGCATCATCGGCCCGACCCTGACCGGCTTTCTGGTGCAGTTCACCGGCTCGTTCACCAGTGCCTTCTTGCTGGCGGGGCTGCTGACCATCATCGGTGCCGTGTGTGTGGCGCGTTATGTCCGACCGCTGCCCGTCACCGACGTTGCTGTGCCGCCAACAGACACGGTTGTGCCGCGCCCGGCGCTGTCGCAGCCCTGAGCTTTGAGGAAAGTCGCGATGCCTGTTGTTCAGCGTGTGCCCTCGGTCGCGGCCGAGGCCGAAGTCGGGATTGTGCATTTGGGTCTGGGAGCGTTTCACCGCGCTCATCAGGCGGTGTATGTGCAGCGTCATCTCAATCGCCACGGTCACAGCGCCTGGGGCGTGTGCAGTGCCAACCTGCGCTCCAACCGGGCGCTGGTCGAGCAATTGCGCGAGCAGCACAACCGCTATGCGGTGGCGGAGTACCAGGACCGCGAACAGGTGACCTTGCGCGACATCACGGTGGTGCGTGAGGCGCTGTTTGTCGGGGATGGCGGGCAAGAGCTGGAGCAACTGTTACAGCGCATGGCCGACCCGAACACCCGGATCGTCACGCTCACAGTGACCGAGAAAGGCTATTACCTGAGCCCGGCCAGCGGGCAGTTGCAGGTGCAAGATCCGGCGATCATTCACGACCTTGAACACCCGCAAACGCCGCGCACTGCGCCGGGGATTGTGCTCGAAGCCCTGCGCCGACGGTTCCAAGCGGGCGTCCCGGCATTCACCGTGTTGTGTTGCGACAACATGCCCGACAACGGCCAGCGCACCCGCCAGGCCGTGAGCGGTCTGGCGGCTGCACACAACCGTGAGCTGGCGCAGTGGATTGAACAGCAGGTGGCGTTTCCGGGCTGCATGGTCGATCGCATCGTGCCCGCCATGGACGCCAAGGCCTTCAACCGGCTGGCCCAAGAGCTCGATTGCCATGACCCGGCGGCCGTGGTGTGTGAGCGCTTCAGTCAGTGGGTGATCGAGGACCACTTCCCCCAAGGGCGCCCGGACTGGGAAGTGGAGGGCGTGCAGATGGTGGCCGATGTCCGGCCTTTCGAAACCATGAAGCTGCGCATGCTCAACGGCAGCCATTCGTTGATGGCTTACATCGGGCTGCTGGCGGGGCATGAGTCGGTGTTCGAGGCCATCAGTGACCCGGATCTGCTGCGCTTTATCCGCCACTACATGAATGAAGAAGCAGCGCCGACTCTGGACATGCCCGACGGCATTGATGTGACGGGTTATGCCCGCGATCTGTGCGCACGGTTTGCCAACGACAGCCTGCAACATCGCCTGCGGCAGATCGCCATGGACGGTTCGCAAAAATTGCCGCAGCGCTGGTTGCAAGGCGCCCGGCAGTTGCTCGATGCGGGGCAGCCCATCGACTGCATCGCCCTCGGCGTGGCGGCCTGGATTCACTACTGCACGCAGCCTGTGGCGGGCGGCGTGATGCACATTGTCGACGACCCGTTGAGCGCCACGTTTGCCGATCTAGCCGGGCGTTATGACGGCGCGGCGCGGGTCGATGCTTTTCTCGATCTGGAGCAAGTCTTCCCGGTCGAGCTGTCTTCGCGAGGCGCTTTTCGCGAGGCCGTGCAGCGGGCTTACAGCGCCCTGCAACACAGCGGTATGCCTAACCATTTAAAAACCTTTGCAGCACACAACGAATAACAAGGGAGACACACATGGAACAGACGTGGCGTTGGTTCGGCCCCCAAGACCCTATCTCACTGGCCGATGTGCGACAGACCGGTGCGACCGGCATTGTCACCGCCCTGCATGAAATTCCTAACGGCCAAGTGTGGCCGGTGGAGGCCATTGCAGCGCGTAAAAAAATGATCGAAGCCGCCGGTTTGACCTGGTCGGTGGTCGAGAGTATTCCGGTGCACGAAGACATCAAGCGCGGTTGCGGGCGCCGTGACGAATACATCGCCAACTACCAGCAAAGCGTGCGTAACCTGGCGGCCTGCGGCATCGATATCGTCTGCTACAACTTTATGCCGGTATTGGACTGGACCCGCACCGACCTGGCCTGGGAACTGGAAGACGGTGGTTGGGCGCTGCGTTTTGATCAAACCGCCTTTGCCGCCTTCGACCTGTTCATTCTTCAACGTCCGGGCGCGCAGGCCGAGTACAGCGCCGACGATATTCAGCAGGCCAAAGACTACTTCGAGGCTCTGACACCGGCGCGCAGCGAAGCCTTGGTCAACACCTTGATCGCCGGGCTGCCGGGGGCAGAAGAACACTACACGCTGGACAGTTTTCGAGCGTTGCTGCGCACCTATGACGACATCGATGAAGCCAAACTGCGCGAGCACTTGGGGCACTTTTTGCGTGAAGTGATCCCGGTGGCTGAAGAAGTGGGCGTGCGCATGGCCATCCACCCGGACGATCCACCGCGGGCGCTGCTCGGCTTGCCGCGCATTCTCTCGACGGCCCAGGACGCGCAATGGTTGCTCGACGCAGCGCCAAGCCCGGCCAATGGGTTGACCTTCTGCACCGGCTCTTATGGTGTGCGCGAAGACAACGACCTGGTGGCCATGGCCAAGCAATTTGCGCCGTTCATTTACTTCACCCACCTGCGCTCAACCCGCCGCGAGGCCGACCCGCGCAGCTTCCACGAAGCCCACCACCTGGGCGGCGACGTCGACATGGTTGGCGTGATCGGCGCGTTGGTTGAAGAAGAACTGCGCCGCGAACGCGACGGCGGCCCGCGCCTGCCCCTGCGCCCGGACCACGGCCATCAGCTACTTGACGACCAGCACCGCAAGAGCAACCCCGGTTACTCCTTGATCGGTCGCCTCAAAGGGCTGGCGGAAATACGCGGTGTTGAACTGGCGATGCGTCAACAGCTGAGCTGACCCTTGATCGCAGCCTTCGGCAGCTCCTACAAATCTGTAGGAGCGAGCTTGCCTCGCGATCTTTTGACGTGATCAATACGCAAAAGCACTGCGGTGCTTTTGCACAAATTCTTCCCAGCGCACCGGCTGGCGGCCGGTAATGGCCGTGAAGTTGTCAAACGTGTCCTGGGTACCCGGGATGCTGTTGGCGGCCATGCGTTTAAAGTTGTCATACACGCAACTCATGTACGCCATTTCGGCACCGGCTGCGCGCATGTTTTCCAGGAACACTTCGGGTGGCTGGGCGTCGTAGCGAAACGGCTGGCCCAATACCCGCGTCATGATGCTGGCCACGTCACCGTACGATTGCACGTCGTAACCCAAACGATAGGTCTGACCGGCGTGTGTGTCCGGGTGCAACAGCGCTTGCGCGGCCACGCGGGCAACGTCTTCGCCATCGACCCAACTGAACGGCGTGTCGCCGGTGTACTGCTCAATCACCCCGGATTTCACCGCTTGAGTGCCGTCATAACTCAGCAGGTTTTGCATAAAGCACTCAGGGCGCAAGTGGGTGAACGAACAGCCCGACCACTCAATGTACCGCTCCACCAACTGGTGCCAGGCCCAATGCCCGATGCTGGCGTCGTCACGGCCGCAGGCGCCCAAATGCACGATGTGCTGCACCCCGGCTTTTTTCGCCTGGTCCACAAACACTTTGCTTTGGCGCAGCATGTCGACGGTGTAGCCGGTCACCAGCAAGACCCGGTCGATGCCCTGTAAGGCGGGCGCCAGGGTTTGTTCTTTATCAAAGTCCATGATCACGCTGCGGATGCCGCGCGCCTCGAACGGTTGGGCTTTGGCGGTTGAGCGCACCGCCGCGACCAAAGTGATGCTGTCGTCGTCCTGCAACAGGCGCAGCGTGTCACCGCCGATCTGGCCCGTGGCGCCGGTGATTAAAACGGTGGGTTTTTGCGAGGTCATAAAAGCGCCTGTGGGGTGAGTAAAGTCGTGGCGCTGAGCTTACTGGGGAAATGGGGGCGTATTTACGATACCTTTTACCGAATTAAGTGAACTGAGTTCATCAGTAAGAGGCCGTCATGTTTTCTTCCGAGCGCTTGAAGGGTATCGATGTGTTTGTCTGCGTCAGCGACTCGGGCAGTTTCAAGGCGGCGGCCGAGCGCATGAACCTCACCGCGTCTGCTGTCAGCAAAGGCATCGCACGGCTGGAAAGCCGCTTGCAGGTGCGCCTGTTCAATCGCACCACCCGGCGCCTGGCCCTGACCGATGCGGGCACGGCGTTTTATCGCACGTGCACGGCCGTGCTGGCGGATCTGGAAGAAGCCGAGTTGACGCTGCACGCCGACTCAGCGCAGCCGCGCGGGCGTATTCGCATCGACCTGCCTGCCGCCTTTGGGCGTTTGCAGGCGTTGCCGGTGGTGTTGGCGTGTGTGCAGCAGTACCCGCAGTTGCAGCCTCACCTGTCGTTTTCTGACCGGTTTATCGACCCGGTGGAAGAAGACGTGGACGTGGTGGTGCGCGTGGGCGGCCCGGACGTCTGGCCGGCGGCGTGGGGGCACCGTTATCTGGGCAGCGAGCGGCATGTGTTCTGCGCTTCGCCGGCTTACCTCAAGCAACACGGCGAGCCTATGACCGAGCGCGATCTGGAGCACCACGTGTGCGTGGCGTATGGTCGCGCAGACGGCACCGTCAGCCCTTGGCGTTTTGTGGGCAAGCAGGGCGCCGCCATGGAGCGTCGGGTGATGTCAGCGCAGTACATCGTCGGTGATGGCGAGGCGCAGGTCATCACGGTCATGGCCGGTTGCGGGATCGCGCAGTTGCCCACCTGGCTGATCAAGCAACAACTGGCCGAAGGCAGCCTGGTCGAAGTGCTTCCGCATCTGGCGAGCGAGGGGCTGGCGATACACCTGGTGTGGCCCAAAAACCGTGACGCGCTCCCCAAGGTCAAGGTGCTGCTGGATGCGCTGGCGCAGGGCTTGATGCCCGGCTTACAGCGGTAGTACCCGGTCATTGATGACGTTCTTCATCACCAGCGTCGACACCAGCCGCTGCACGTTGGGCAGCGAGGTGAGGTGTTCGTCGTAAAGGCGCTGAAAAGCCGGCAAGTCTTTGGTGATGACTTGCAGCAAGTAGTCCGGGTCGCCAAACAGGCGCTGCGCTTCGATGATCTGCGGGATCTGTGGCAGCGCCGCCTCAAAGTCGGCAATGGCCTGGCGGGTGACTTCGCGCAGGGTCACGAACACGATCGCAGAAAAGCTCAAGCCCAGTTCCTTGGGCGCCAGCAGGGCGCGATAGCCCAGGATCACCCCCGACTCCTCCAACGCCCGCACCCGTCGATGGCACGGCGAAAGGCTCAGCCCCACACGTTCTGCCAGTTCAGTGAGGGACAAGCGGCCATCGGCGTGCAGCTCAGCGAGAATCTTGCGGTCAATTCGATCCACGTGGAAGAACCTTCTAGGTTGATAGCGCTCTAGGGGTATAAACGAAAGATAATCCTATCAGCATTTCCCTATTCTTCTACGGGCTGCCCACGCTCAAAACGGCGTGGTGCACACCCCTCCGGCTCACTGTAGAAGGTAGAACCCTGTGACTCTCAGCGTATTGGCCGCTTTCTGGGCGGTGTCTTTTCTGTTCATCATTACCCCCGGTGCAGACTGGGCCTACGCGATTTCTGCGGGTATGCGCGGGCGTCTGGTGACCCCGGCGGTGGCCGGTTTGCTCTCGGGGCATTTACTGGCGACGGTGGTGGTCGCGGCCGGGGTTGGCGGGTTGGTGGCGAGCCATCCGATGATCTTGCGGGCCATGACCATTGCCGGTTCCGGGTATCTGCTCTGGTTGGGCGTCAGCATGATTCGCCACCCCTCGACGCCCGAGTCAGGCAGCGTGCAAGTGGCCGATTCCGGGTTGCGCTGGGCCTGGAAGGGGCTGTGTGTCAGCGGCTTGAACCCCAAGGTGTTTCTGCTGTTTTTAGCGTTGTTGCCGCAATTCACCGACCCGCTGTCCGTGTGGCCGATCCCGGCGCAAATTGTCGCCTTGGGCGCACTGCACGCATTCAGCTGTGGCGTGGTGTACCTGATGGTCGGCTTCGGTGCCAAAGCCGTGTTGCAGACCCGCCCCAGCGCGGCGCAAAACGTCAGCCGCGTGTCGGGCGCGATCATGATCGTAATTGCCGTGGTGTTGCTGGCTGAGCAAGTGCTGCATTAAAAGCGTCTAAGCTCCTGCAACAACCTTTAGGGAGGGACGCAACGTGACGACTGACACCACACCGCACGCGGTGGTTGAATTTTGGAAGCAGGCCGGCCCCACGCATTGGTTTGCCAAGGACGATGCCTTCGACAAGCGCTTTCGTGAGACCTTCTACACCGCGCATTTTCAGGCCGCCAGGCGCGAGCTGGAGCCTTGGGCGGCCCAGCCAGAAGGCGCGTTGGCGTTGCTGTTGTTGCTGGACCAATACCCGCGCAATGCCTTCCGTGGCACCGCGCATATGTTCGCCACCGACCCGCTGGCGCGGTTTTACGCCAGGCAGGTGATTGAGGCGGGGCTGGACCAACAGATCGAAGTGGCCTTGCGCGGGTTTTGTTACTTGCCGTTTGAGCATTCCGAAGACGCCGATGACCAGCGCCTGTCGTTGGAACTGCATGAAAAACTCAACCCGCAAGACACCCGTTGGGCCAGGGAACACGCCGATATCATTGAGCGGTTCGGGCGGTTTCCCCATCGTAACGACGTCTTGGGGCGTGTCTCGACTGAGCAGGAACGCACGTTCCTCGCCGCGGGCGGTTTTGCTGGCTGACGCGATGTGCACGTGTCTCGCGATCTTTTTGAAAGATCAAAAGATCGCGAGGCAAGCTCGCTCCTACAGAGATCAGAGATTAGAGATCAGAAATCAGCTTTGAGTGACATGACGAAATTGCGCGGTTCGCCATAGAAATTGCCGAAGCCTTCGGTGCCGACAGTCACGTAGTAGCGCTTGTCGAACAGGTTGTTGCCGTTCAGTGCCACCGACCAGGTGTCGTCGATGCGGTAGCTCACGCGGCCGTTCCACACGGCGTAGCCTGACTGGGTCATGTCATTGCCGCTGATGGGCGAGACGCGGTAGTTGCTGCTCTGGGCATTGACCCCGGCGCCTACGCTGACGCGGTCCAGCGCGCCGCTCAGGCCGTAGTCGGCCCACACCCGCAGCAAGTGGCGCGGCACGTAAGAGTTATAGGGCACGCCATTTTGCGCGGCGTCGGCGTCCTCCAGCACTTTGGTCTGGGTGTAGGTGTAGCCGGCCAGCAGTTGCAGGCGATCAATGACTTCGCCGCTCACTTCGGCTTCAAAACCCTGGGCACGCACTTTGCCGGAGTTCTGCGAGCAACTGCTGTCGGGGCACAGGGGATCATCTTGGGCGGCGTCTTTTTGAATCGTACGGAACAGGTTGAATGCACTGTTCAGACGCCCGTCAAACCATTCGCCCTTGATGCCCACTTCGTAACTCTGGCCGATCAGTGGCTTGAGCGTTGCGCCGCTCAGGGTTCTGTAGTTGCCTTGCGGGGTGAAAATGTCGGTGTAGCTGGCGTAGGCGGTCAGGTTGTCATTGAGGTCGAACAACACGGCGGCAAACGGGGTGACTTGCCCGGTTTCTTTGGCTTGGGTATGCACCGGGGTGCCTTCACCGCGCCAGTAAGACACGGAGTCGCTGTTGGAGGAGTACCAGCTCACCCGGCTGCCCAATACTAATGTCAGCGGTTCGGCCAGTTTCAGGCGGGCGATGGAGTAGGCGCCGTATTGCTTGATGCGCATGTCCATCGGGCCGCCACGGGAGGCATTGGCCAGGTAGTAGCTGTCGTCGGGCTGCGGCAGGTGGTGGTTGGGGTTGAATACGTCTTGCCGATCCGGGAGCACGGCCACGGCGAAGAAGTCATCCTTTCTGGAGCGACTGGCATTGGCCCCGACCGTGAGTTCGTGCTGCTGGCCAAAGGCATCGAAGGTGCCATTGAGGTAGGCGTCAAAACCGTAGTCGACCTGGTCATAGTCATAGGTGCTGCCAATGACCAGCGTGCTCGATTGGGTGGCACCCACCGGTACCGAGCCGCTGGGGAAGGCGTATTCCATGTCCTGGGTGTTTTTGGAATAGACCCCGGCAACCTTCACGGCCCAATCGTCATTGAGTTGATGTTTTAAATCGCCGAACCAGGTGGTGCGCTTGCTGCGCTGATGGTTCCACGCCGGGTTCAGGCACGTGGACCGCTTGAGCTTCAGGTCACTGCCATCGGCATAGCGCGGCAAGCCGCCCCAGCAGGGTGTGGCGTCGACGTCTTCATAGGCCAGGCCGACACCCAGCGTGGTGTCGGGGCTCAGGTCGACATCCAGCGCACCGTAGTAGATCTGGTCTTTGCGCTGCCCGACGTCATAGAAGTACTGGCGCGTTTGCTCGGTGATCACTGCCCGGCCGCGCACGCTGCCGGTGTCGTTCAGCGGGCCGCCCGTGTCGATCTGCCCGCGGTAGTTGTCCCACGTTCCGGCCGACAGCGACAGTTGGGTGTGTGGGGTGTATTCGCCGCGCTTGCGCACAAAGTTCACGCCGCCCGAGGTACCGCCCGCGCCTTTCATCATCCCGGCGGCGCCGCGCAGCACTTCAACCCGGTCGTAGATCGCCATGTCGCTGTTGAAGCTGTCGGCCTGCACGTAGCTGCTGCCAATGTCCAACGGCACGCCGTCGTACTGGTATTGGCCGGTCATGCGAAAGCCACGGGAGTAGAAGTACTTGCCGCCCATGGGCGAGTCGTACACGGTGATGCCCGGGGTTTTCTCCATCACTTGCTCGATGGTGTTGAGGTTCTGGTCATCGAGCATTTTGCGGGTCATGACGGTGATGGATTGCGGGGTTTCCTTGAGGCTGTGCGCGCCCTTGCCGATGGTCACGGCGCGCGCGCTGTAGGAGCCTGAACCTTCAGTGGTGGCATCCAGGCTGCGCTCGGTAATGCTGGTGACGCCCAGTTGCAATGCCTGCGCATCGTGAGGTGTCGGTTCGACGCTGAAGCTGCCTTGCGCGGTGATGCGCAATTGCAGGCCGCTGCCGCGCAGGGCTGCTTCCATGGCGTGCTCTGGCGACATCTGGCCGATCACCGCAGGTGCCTGTTTGCCCTGCACCAGCCCCGGTTCCAGCGAAACGATGTGCCCGCTTTGGCTGGCGATGGCGTTCAACGTCGTGGCCAGCGGACCTGCGGGTACATTGAAATTGACCTCTTGGGCTTGCACCCAGGCCGGGTTGGCCAGGGCGGCGAGGGCTACAGCGGCGTAACGGGTGTGGGGCCACGGGTTGAGCACAGCATTCTCCTGATCGTGTGGAAGTCTCAGGAGATAGGTGGGCTGAGAATTAAAAACCGGACACGGATGCGAGCAATTATCAAAAATATTTTTGCGCCGTGGCTCAGGCTGGCCGGATCAGCGTCAGCCACGGGCTGTAGCGGTCCACGCGAATGGGCAGGGTTTCGGCCAAAGCGGTGTAGGCCCGGTCGGGGTCATTCAGCGGGTACACGCCTTGTACACGCAGGCCGCGCACTTCAGGTGCGACCCGCACCAGCCCACGGGTGTAAGGGCGCAGCGCATCGACCACTTGCGCCAGGGAGTCATCCAGTACGTTCAGCCGCCCGTTCAACCACTCGGCGCGGTAATGCTGGTCGCCCGCTTGCGGCACAATCCGCCGGGGGTAGAGCAGGGCAGACTGGCCTTCTTGCAGGGTCAGGGTGGTGCCGTTGAACAACCGGGTTTCAACCGCATGCTCAAGGACCACGACGCGGCTGGCCGCTGATTCTTGCGATACCAAAAAGCGCGTGCCCAAGGCCTGAATCTCGCCCTCGGCGGTGCGCACGCGAAGCGGACGACGCGCATCGGGCGCCACCTGAATCACCAACTCGCCGCGACGTAAAATCACCAGCCGTTGCTGGCTGTTGAAATGCAGGTCAACGGCGCTGTTGGCATTCAGGCTAAGGCGGCTGCCATCGGCCAGGTTAAAGTCATCGCGCTCACCCACCCCGGTCGACACATCGGCCAGCAGTGATTCACCCAACGGGCTACTGGCACCCAACCACAACCCACCGCCGAGCAAGCCCAAACCGGCCAGCGTGCGCAAAGCGTCCCGCCGAGTGGTGCTCGGTTGCAGCAGCACTAACCGTGCTTCACCCGCCTGGCCGGGCAGGCGCCGGTCCAGCGCGCGAACGGTATTGAACGAGCCACCGAGGCGTTTTTGCAGGGTGTCCCACGCGTGCACATGTGCCGGGTCTGCGGCCAGCCATGCGTTGAAACGCTCCAGCAGGGCGGCATCAGGCGTGTCAGCGCGCAGCTTCACCATCCAGTCGATGCTCTGTTCGCTGACCGGGTCCAGGCGTAACTCGCTCATAGCGCTGCCTCGCACAGATAACACTGGCGTAATGCCTGTTTCATGTAGCGGCTGACGGTGCGTTCCGACAGGCCGAGTTTTTGCGCAATGGCCACATAGCTCAGGCCGTCCAGCTGGCTGTACAAAAAGGTGGCTTTGACCACCAGCGGCAAGCCATCGATGGCCCGATCGATGGCCACCAGCGCCTCAATCAACTGCAACTGTTCTTCGGGGGAGGGCACCACGGTTTCCGGGAGCAAGGCCAGGCGTTCCAGATAGGCGCTTTCCAGTTTGCCGCGCCGGTGCCGATCGAAAATCAAACGTCGCGCAATCGTCGATAAATAAGCCCGCGGCTGCTCGATGCTGTCCGGGTCGACCCGTGCGGCGAGCATTTGGCAAAACGTGTCGGCTGCCGTGTCCTCGGCATCCGCAGGGTTACGCACGCGCCGACGAATATGCTGCAGCAACCAACGGTGGTGATCGCTGAAAAAAAAGCCCAGCTTGCGAGTCGAGAGAGGTTGCACCGGTCGGTTTTCCAGAAGGTGAGTGCGAATCGTTCTCAAGTCTAGCGGCGATATGATGGCAACTGCAATCACCGCCGAGCGAAACACATGATCTGGGTCTCGTGACGGGTTTTAGGCCTGGGCTATAGTGGCGCCTGCCTGAACACCTCGACCTGATGTGGAGTTATCGATGACGTACCGAGCCTTGCTGACCTTGCTTGTGACCCTGAATGCCGGACTGTTTAGCCTGGGGGCTGCGGCGGCGGGCGATGCAGAGGCGGGCGGCAAGTTATTCAGCAAGACCTGCGGCGGGTGCCACAGCATCGGGGAAAACGCGCGCAGCGGTTTTGGGCCGCATTTGAATGGTGTGATCGGGCGACAGGCCGGGAGTTTGCCGGGTTACCAGTTTTCCCAAGCGATGAAAAACTCCGGTGTGGTCTGGACCCCCGAGACACTTGCGGCGTACATCGAAGCTCCGAAAAAAGTGGTGAAGGGCACGCGCATGATTTTCTGGGGTATCAGCGACCCGGAGAAAATCGCCAACCTGCTGGCCTATATCGAAACCTTCAAAGACCAGTAATCACAGGATGTCGTGTAAATAATCCTTGAGGGCCAGCAGCGGCGCGTTCAGTTGCTCCAGGCTGTGCGCCTGTTGCACCCCAAGCGCCAGCTTCTGCAATTCGTGACCCATGGGCGAGTCCGCACCACCAATGGCGTCCATGGCCAGGTCGGTGCACTCATCGATTTTGGCCTTGATTGCCTCCAGGTCGCCCTTGCGCACCAGAAAGGCAAAGACGTCGCGCTGATAGTCACCCATGACCATGTCGTCGCGCAGAATCGGGCTTTGGCCCTCCGTTTCGTAGGCGAGCTTGAGCGAGAAAAGGGCGACGGTCTCCAGCGGGCGTTCCATGGGGCGGGGTCATCAAGCTTTTGAGATTTTAAATAATATATTGAATGTGCTCAAGTCAGATATGTATGGCCGCCTTGAGATTTTAAGACTCTTGGAGGCCATTGTGTAGGTTGCTATGGATTTGTCTAGATAATCTGATGAGTACAAGTTTTGGTTCTTGTTTTTATAAGTTGTTTACTATATTCCATAGATGATGAAATTCTTTGTGTTTGCTGCCAAGTGTGTCAGGAATTAACTCGTTTAAGCGTGTTTGAAATTTACCTACGTCAAGAAGGACTTCTTCTGGGTTGTCGTCTTTGTATGAAATAAAACCCTCGCTTTCCAAGCATAAAACTATCCCGAGTAATACCCCGGATGCCAAATCTTCAGTAATGCCTATTTCATTAGCTAGCGGCTCAATTATGTTGGTCTGCACATTGTCTAGAGTCCATTTTCTTTTGATTGCCTCTCCTATGCATATGCAAGCAATACTGATCCAGACTCGGTTACTGCTGAAAATTGAATAGGATTTTTCGTCTGTAGCATCTTTTGATTTTGGATCTGAACTCAAAATCGTTTTGGCATCTGAAAATATGCCAGCAATTTTGTTTGTAGCGTTCGTATTTTCCTTCAGTTGGCTACCGAGATTGTCTGTTATGCCACTTAGTATTGAAGCTGATTTAAGAAGTTCTTCCTTCGATTTTGTAATGTCTTCGCCAGCTGTAATTAGTCTTTTTATTTGCTCGCTAATTTCTACTGCGGAACTATTCTGTGATATGGATTGCACAAATGAATAAACAATTGCGATTAAGCCAAGTAGTATGGATACAACAGTGCCCGCGAATGAAACATAGCCTAGCGCGCTTGCGCTTCCACCATACTTCATTGAGAGCCAATGTATAAGAAATTGTGTGAGGGATAAAATTATTATAATAAGTATCCATTCTCGGGTGGATATCTTTTTAGTTTTTTTTGTCATGTGTTTAGTGGTCTGTTGAGGTTGGTCGGTTTTAAGGATTCTAAGTGGGTAGAATTTTGTTGTGGAGTCAATGATTGACACTGATAAGGTTTTATGTGTGAGTTGTTATGGGTGTCGGGGCTCATGATTAATGTGCTATAGGGCTGAGTACTTATATGCGGTCTTTATTTTATGTTGAAAATTTAATTCATCAAATTGATTTATGTCCTTTTTATGATTGATCTCACAGGATGTCGTGTAAATAATCCTTGAGGGCCAGCAGCGGCGCGTTCAGTTGCTCCAGGCTGTGCGCCTGTTGCACCCCAAGCGCCAGCTTCTGCAATTCGCGACCCATGGGCGAGTCCGCACCACCAATGGCGTCCATGGCCAGGTCGATGCACTCATCGATTTTGGCCTTGATTGCCTCCAGGTCGCCCTTGCGCACCAGAAAGGCAAAGACGTCGCGCTGATAGTCACCCATGACCATGTCGTCGCGCAGAATCGGGCTTTGGCCCTCCGTTTCGTAGGCGAGCTTGAGCGAGAAAAGGGCGACGGTCTCCAGCGGGCGTTCCATGGGGCGGGGTCCTGTGGCGGGGATTGAGCGGGGGATGATGGCTTTTTTGCCGGTGAAAAAAAAGTCTTGGGTCTCAGTAAAAACGCCGCCGTCTCATCACTGAGAGGGCGGCGTTTTAAGCATCATCGGGTTAGAACGTGTACTTGGTCGTCAACATCACGTTTCGCGGCGGGCCATAAGAGCCGCTGCGGAAGTTCTCGTCCAGCGAACTGATGTACTTTTTGTCGAACACGTTGTTGAGGGTGGCTGTGGCCGACCACTGCGGCGTAAGTTGATAGCGCGCCATGAGGTTGGCAACGGCGTAGTCGCTTTGCTTGACCTTGGCCGGGGTGGTGAGTTGCCAGCTGTCCACGGTCATATGGATTGCACTTTGCCAGTTGACGCCGCCACCGATGGTCACGCGGTCCAGTTCGCCGGGCAGGCGGTAGGTGGTCCAGACCTTCAGCATGTCGGCCGGGATGATGGTTTTGACGCGCTCGTTATCAGCGTCTTTGACCACGCTGTGGCTATAGCTGGCGTTGAGGTTCCAGTCGGGCAGCAGTTCGCCGCTGACTTCCATGTCAATGCCACGGGTCTTGGTCTTTTTCGCGACATACGCGGTCAGGTTGTCGTTGCCTATCACCAGCCCGTCGGCGATGGCGTCGTTCTCCAGGTCAACTTCGAACAGCGCGATGGCGGTGTTCAAGCGGCCGTCATAGTAGTCACTCTTGAGACCGATTTCGTAGTTGTCGCCTTTGCGCGGGTCCAGCAAGTTGCCGCTGGTGGTGCGGTAGGGCTGCGGCTTGAAGATGCTGGTGTAGCTGGCGTAGACCGAGTGGTTGGGGGTCAGGTCGTAGACCACCCCGGCGTACGGCGTGACCTTGCCGTTGACCCGCAAGGTGTCATCGGTGTTGAAGCGTTGCATGTTCGCGACGTTGTAATGCAGAAAGGCATCGTAGCGATAGTTGCTCACGCGTGTGCCGAGGATGACAGAGAGGTCATCGGTGGGTTTGAGCCGGGTGGCCAGGTATACACCGTTCTGCCATTGGTTGATGTTGTCGTCTTCGCGGTTGAAGTTGTAAGAGGCGCTGGGCGCGTAGTTATCCCAGTTGTAAATATTCACCGGCTTGCCGCTGACGCCATTGTCGCTGGTGCCGTTGGCCAGCAGATTGCCGAAGCCGTTACGACGGTTTTCGTAGCTCTGGTAGTTAAACCCCACCACCAGTTCGTGCTCGCGCCCCAGCCATTGGTAAGGGCCGGACAGCATCACATCCAGGCCTTTTTGCTCTTGGGTATTGTCGCCCTTGGTCGCGGTGTAACTGAGGCCGCTGCCGGTCTGCGGGTTGAGAAAGCCCGTGGTGGTGCCGACGATGATCGAGTCGTACTCGCGGGTGCCGTACAGGGAGTTGGCGGAGACCTTCAGCGTCCAGTCATGGGCCAGTTTTTGCTCGATCGAGGCGAAGGCATTCACCGACTCCTGGCGGTTGGTGCTGTCGCGGCTGGCCGGGTTTTCGCTGCGTGACAGGTGCAGTTGGTTGCCCTTGTTGTCCACCATCGGCAGGCCGGTGGTAGAGAAACCGCGCGGGTCGTTGTAAAGGTATTCGGCCCCGACCGTCAGCAGCGTGCTGTCACTCAGATCGGCTTCTGCCACGCCGTAGAGGATGGTTTTTTCCTGCTGCAGGTAATCGGTAAAGCTGTTGGCTTGCTGATAGGCCGCGACGGCGCGCCCGCGTACATTACCGGTCGGCGTCAGCGGGCCGGACACGTCCACTTCGGTGCGGTACAGGTCCCATGAGCCGAGGCCGGCACTGACGTAGCCCTGGAACGTCGAGGTAGGCTTTTTGCGCACCATATTGATGGTGCCGGAAGGGTCGCCCGTGCCGGAGAGCAAACCGGACGCACCGCGCAGTACTTCGATGTGGTCATAAATCGCCATGTCCGACAGCGCTTGTGGCAATGCCTGGCTGAACGCAAACGAGGTGGTCGGCATGCCGTCGTATTGATAGTTATCAATCGCCAAACCGCGGGAGAACACATACAGGCGATCACTGCCGGGGCTTTGCACGTTGATACCGGGCGTTTGCTCCAGCACCGAGCCGATGCTGCTGAGGTTTTGGTCGTCGATGCGCTGGCGGGTCATGACGCTGACAGACTGGGGCGTCTCTTTAAGGCTCAGGTTGAGCTTGGTGGCCGTGGTCGTGGAGCCGGTGGTGTAGGAACCGGTATTTTCGCTGACTTCACCCAACGCTTGGCCGGTGATCGACGTGGCCCCCAGTTGCAGCGAGCCATCCTTTGCGGCGGGCACCAGCACGTAGGCCCCATTGGCCTGGCGCTGAGCCTGCAAGCCACTGCCTGCCAGCAAGCGCGCAAGGCCTTCATCAACACCATAGGTGCCGTTAAGGCCCGATGTGGTCATGCCTTGGGTTTGTTCGGCGTTAAACGACAGCGTCACATTCGCCGCCGTCGCAAACAGGCTCAGGGCGGTACCCAGTGAGCCGGCATTGATCTGGTAGGCGTGGGTCTGGGTTTGCGCCGACACATGGGGGGCGGCCAGGGCTGCGGCCGCAGAGGCACCGAGCGCCACCGCCAGGCGAATGGCCTGCGCGAGCGGCTTGGCGGCGCTAAGGGTAAATCGTGACATACGGGTTTCCTTCCGTTGGCGGGGGCAGAGGCGCAGCTGTGATCGCTGCTTTCTGTACATGGCCGAACGAAAATTGAAATCGGCAACCCTTAGTGGGAATTATTCGCAAAAAAATTTAAGCCGCTTCGACAGTGGCCCAATAACGTGTGATGAAACGCACCGTGACCGGCAGCGACTGGCTGAGGTTTTCCAGAATGGTGTCGGTGTTATCAATCCGAAACGCGCCACTGAGGCGCAAGTGCGCAATGTCGGGATCGCAACGCAATACGCCGGGGCGGTAGCGGCTTAGCTCAGTGATGAAATCGCCCAAACGCCAATCGATGACCGTCAGCATGCCTTGGCTCCACGCACCAGCACCCGCCGGGGCCGCGGTGATGGCGCTGACCTCATTGGGTTCCAGGTGAGCCTGTTGGCCCGCATCCAGGCGCTGCACCCGTGACGGGTGATTCAAGGGCCGCAGCTCAACCGCCTTTTCCAGCACGCACACCTCGGTAAAGCTTGGCCCGCAGCGCACCACAAAGCGCGTGCCCAAGGCGCGCACACTGCCTTGGGGCGACTCGACGATAAAAGGCCGAGAGTCGCTGGCGGTTTGCACCAGAATTTCGCCCCGGTGCAGGCGGATCAGGCGCGTTTGCGCACTGAAAACAATGTTCAGCGCGCTGTCGGTATTGATGTCTATCTGGCTTTCATCGCTTAAGCGCAGGTGCCGACGCTGCCCGGTAGCGGTGCGCTGATCGGCCAGCATGGCCCGGTAAGGCACGTGCTCCGTGGCCAGCCAGCCACTGCCGCCTGCGGCCAGCAACAAGCCCAGGGTTTTGAGTACCGCGCGGCGACGCGCCTTCACCCCGGCCAACGTTGTCAGTGTGACCTCTGCCGGCAGTCCGGCCCATTGGCTTTGCAGTTTCTCCACGCGCGCCCAGGCCCGTGCATGCTGCGGGCTGGCCTGCAACCAGGCGGCCCACGCCTGTTGGTCTGCCTCATTGGGCGCGCTGCTGCTGAGCCGCACATACCAGGTGGCGGCGGCTTCGAGGGTGTGCAGATCGAGAGGCGGTGCCATCAGTCTTCCGTTAACAGCAAGCAATGCGTCATGGCGCGGATCACGTGCTTTTTAACCGTGGTCACCGACACTCCCAGGCGTTTGCCGGTGGCCACATAGCTCAGGCCTTCGAGTTGAACGCTGAGGAAAATCTGCCGCGTGCGCTCGCCCAGGCCGTCCAGCATGGAATCAATCGCCACCAGGGTTTCGAGAATCAGCAGGCGTTTTTCCGGCGAAATATCCATCGGCTCAGGGTGCAGGGCCAGCGCTTCGCAGTAAGCCTGCTCCAGGGCGCGGCGCCGAAACTTGTCGATCATCAGTGCGCGGGCAATGGCGCTCAAGTAAGTGCGCGGCTCGCGGATCTGCTCGATATCACGGGACGCCAGCAAACGTACAAACGTGTCCTGAGCCAAATCGGCTGCATCGCTGGCGTTACCCAGCCGCGCGCGCAACCAGCTTTTGAGCCAGCCATTATGTTCGCTGTACAACAGGTGCAAGGCGCTATGGTCAGGAGCAGGCATAAATGGCCAACCAATATCACTAATTGATAATGAGTCGCATTGTCTAGATCGCGCTGCAATTGTGCAAGATGGTTGAGCAGGAGAGGGCGCTTTGAGCGCGGGGTTACCGATGTGTGGCACAAAAAAACCGGCGCGGTGGCCGGTTTTCTGCGCAGGTAATCTTAAACGGCATCCCCTTCTTGAGCCTGCTGCAGCCCCAGCGTGAGGTCATCAATGACCGCCTTGGCCATCTCGCTGAGATAGTGCGAAGCCCAGCGCATGGCTTCGTTGCCATCGTCCATGGCCCCGAGAAACGACAGCGTATTGACGCAGTTCATCAGCAGCGAGGCATGCTCCATCGCCTCAACGCCCGAAATACCGGGGTTGACGCTGAACAAGCGTTGATTCTGAGCATTGCACGTGCCGAACGTAGCAGCACCGGTGGTATGGAGCAAAGGGGAAGCAGGGCGTGTCATTGGGCGTAACTCCTGTATGTGAGGAGCTGCCACAGTTCGCCGCGAAACGAATATGGGTGGCAGCCATGTGCGGGTTCGCGGACCGGGCATACAGGAACCCCGGCAGACCCGAAGGTCTCCCACACACAGCCGCCATAACAGACTAGCGGGCACAAAAAAGCGCCAGCTATTGAAATGGTGGCGCCTGTGCGCCTGTATATGCTCGGACCGCGACGTCCGGTCGCTGAATGGGCAGCGACGGAGCGAGAGTAACCCTCCCGGTTGAAAAGGGCAAACGTGGCGCACACGCCATCTGTAGGAGCGAGCTTGCCTCGCGATCTTTTGATCTTTTCTACAGGCGAAAAAAAAGACCTTGATAATCAAGGTCTTTCTTAAGATGGTGCCCCGAGGGGGATACGGGATCATTCCGACAGCAAACGGCTTTAAGCGGCAATCTCTTGAAAGCCCCGGTTATGCTGGGCTGCAGCTGTGTAGGGTTATGGCAGCAGACGGCAGAATCTTGCAACAGCGTGGTAGCCTTTACGCCATTTTTACGCCAGGAGGGTGTGATGGCTTCATACCGTAAACGGAGTGGTGGTTGGCGGGCTGAGGTGGCAAAGCTGGGGGTACGTGACTCCCAAACCTTCGACACTAAGGCAGCGGCAATCGCTTGGGCTACAGCACGCGAAGCGGAGATCAACGCGCAAAAGGGGAAGTCCCGATCCACTGTGTCGATGACTCTCTCCGAAGCCTTGCGCCGATACAAGCGTGATGTGTCACCCACTAAGGCTGGCCAGCGTTGGGAAGAACTTCGGCTTGATAGGTTCGATCGGGAACTGGAGTGGGTCGGGGAGCTGATGGACCGCATCACCTCGGAGCAGGTCGCTCAATGGCGTGATGCACGGTTGAAGGTGGTGAAGACAGCGACTGTGCGGCGTGAAATGACCCTCCTGTCATCTGTGTTTGAACTCGCAAGACGAGAATGGAAGTCGTGCATGGTAAACCCCGTTCGTGATGCCAAGCGCCCGAGTAATGGACCTCCCCGTGATCGCCGGATCGCACCAGGTGAAGTCAGCGCGTTACTCAATCGACTTGGCTTTGCCGATGGGCACCCGCCGGTGACGCTCCTGCAGGAACTTGCGTATGCATTCCTCATTGCCATCGAAACCGCCATGAGGCAGGGGGAGATATTAGGCATGACAGCGAAGTGCGTGAATCTGCGAGAACGCTTCGTGCACTTGCCTATGACCAAGAATGGCACCAGTCGTAATGTTCCACTAAGCACGCGGGCCGGTGAATTGTTAGAGCCGCTGTACAAAGGGAAGGGCCCTAGCGATCGTCTGTTCAAGCTTGAGTCAGCTTCGGCAGACACGATGTTTCGAAGGGTTCGCGACGAGTTGGGGATTGATGGTCTGACTTTCCATGACACGCGTCATGAAGCCATTACGCGGCTGGCCCGCAAGGTTGATGTGTTGGACCTGGCACGTATCACTGGCCACAAAGATTTGAAGTCCTTGATGATCTATTACAACGCCACAGCATCGGAACTGGCCCAACGATTGGGATAAAAAAAGCCTGCGGAGTGCGCAGGCTTAAATCTCATGCTAACTGTCTTGATCGTCTCGCCGCCGGCAACCTCGCTCGATGCTGCCGCAACCAGGTAATCACCTCTCCCGCAAACCAACGTTTAGCTGCTTTTACTCCAGTTGCGCAGGGCTGTACGCTCGTAGGGAAGCCGGGTTGAACAACGACCCTACGTTCAACCGTGTAGGCAGATAGCTTCAAGTAGGCAGCAATATCCTGTGATGTCCACAGCTCATGCTCTGCCGCGACGGCTGGCCGTTGCAACTGACGAATCAGTTCGTGCAACGAGTTGAGTAGATCCGGGTTAGTCATGGCTTTAATCCGTTCAACCTTGCCACGTCGTCAAGCGCTGAGTTGTAAATGTTTGCAGCGTCTTCTCCATCCGATTTACGCATATACCGCCAGTCAGCAGCGGTCTTACGATCGGGCAGCACCACCGCTACCGGCTTTGTCAATTTTTCCAGCGCATCCGTAACATTCGCAAAGCCCATGTCTCGCGCCTTCTGCCAAACCTCGTCGTACAGCTCTGCTCTGTATTTGTCGCTTGTGGTGCCATCCGAGATTGGCGGGGGCTGCTGTTCTGGATGACTGTAGAGTGCTATTGAGTTTTTATACATAGCGTACCCGTCTATACAGGCAGAACTCATGGGATACGTCACCAACTTATCTAGTGCTTTTTGTGAGATGTATCCCACAGGCTTGCCCTGTGGCTGCTCAGGTGAGTTCGGTAATGCTTTCATGCTCATTGGCCAACCTCCGCTAACTCAACATCGTCAAAGCCGGGTGCTTCTACATCTGCCGCAATAACGCGGATCCCACAAAAGCCGTAGGGGTCGCCTTTAATACTTCCTCCCCAGCCTTCTTCTTCATGTAAGTCTTCTGTCCAGACAGGGCCAGGCTGGCCAAAAGGGTCACGTTTACCAGTATCGATGCTGAAAGATGACCCGCCTTCGCTGAGCATCAGTCTGATCATCGTCTGACCAAAAAGACGAATGACTGCTTTTACAACATCACCGTTTGTTATCTGCAAACGGCTTTTATGATCTGACCAAAAGCTGTTGATCATCGTGGCAACTTCGGGAGTCAATCTTGCGTGGTTAACTTCTAGGGTGACTTCATAATCCTTCCAGACTTCCTTCACCACGTAGCGTTTGATTACGGTTTGATCTGCAGTGACGGTGCTCATACGTTCGCTCCAAATTGAGTAGGTTGGTTCAGCAGCTGTGCCACCACAGCTGCTTCGTTTGCAGTGAGATCACCCAGCAGGTGGGCCATGCTGGTGAGGGATTCGAGGCGGATCCGCGCATCGGCGGTTTTCCGCACCTGGTAATCGAACAACGCTGTTCCGACGATCCGGATCGCCATCAGATGCCGCGCCGCTTGTGCGCCTTCAACGGTCAATGTGATAGCCTTCGGGTCGCTGCTGCTTTGGTGCTGTGCTTGCATGGTGTTGCCCTCAGTGGTGGTTGGTGTCGGGGAGCTGCGAACTCCTCGATGCCTTTTCAAAATCCGGTTAGTCCTGGCGTGCCAGATGAATAACCAGGTCGCTAAAGTTCGGGTCATCCTCAGTCAGTGACCGCCATTCCAAGACCTTCAAAATCTGCAGCCGGGTGCAACCCTCCACCAAGACTTCACGCTGGCCAGCTGCTGCACGCACTTCCAAAATCTCAATCAAGCCGTCTTCGCCGTAAGCACCGGCTTGAATAATCGGCGCGGTATTTCCAACTGCAATCAGTTGGTCATGCACTTCCTGCAAGTTGCTGTTCTTGCCGTTACTGGCATTGCCTATAAATACTTGAACGTGCATCTGCATAACTCCCTTGTTTGTAATCAGGCTTTGAACACCCAGCAGCGAACTGACTGTGGGATCGGATTAAGTGGGGTGCGCGCCTGCAGGTTTGCCCTGATCGCGCTATCAGTTGGCCGGCTGGCATCAATGAACTTATGGGTGCGGCCTTCCTTGAGCATCCGTCGCAAGACGCTCAAGTCTGGAATCCGCTGACGGTGTTCCAGAGCCACTTCGGCAAACTGGTTGAGGTTGATGGCGATCACCCCAGTGGTTTTGCTGTGGTTAACCAGCGGCTCGCTGCTGAGCGATTCCAGGTAGTCGTACACCTGCCAGAATTCGTTCAGTTCCTGCGGGTCGGTGGTGATGGCTGACTGACGCTCTGTTGCCATGGCAAGGATGTACTTGCGTGTCTCGCTGACCATGCGGTCGGTCAGGGGGAGTACCAGTTGCAGGCAGTCCACCAGTGCGAGCAGCATGCTGTGGTTGCGAATGACTCGATCGGAGCTGAGCTTTTTGCTTGCCCACAACTCGGCACGGTACTTGGGGTAAGCCTCGGCAAAACGGGCCATGACCTGTTGCTCTGCTTTCATGGCCTTGACCATGAAGTGGCTTACCTCGCCAACCTCTGTTTGAACCAATGAGTCAGCTGCTGCGCGGCTTTCCTCGGTGATGTTGGGCTTTGGGAAGTACAGCTTGGTAATACGGCTGAGAATCGCCTCATGGCCAGACACAGGTGAGTTCTGAGCAATGACGATGGATGCGCGAAAAGGCGGTTCATACGTATCGTTGCTGTTGGTCTTGATGCCACGCGTACGCAGCAAGCCGCCGCCGTAGTAGTCCTTGAACTCATCCCATTCAAACGACTTGGAGTTGTCTGCGTTGGTGTTACGGTCGGCTTCCAAAAGCACAAGGGGAAGGTTGGCCACCTGGCCCATCGCACGGCTACGGCCAGAAGCGGATCCTTTGGCAGGGTCGAAGCCTTCGTAAAGGCGACCGAACAACTTCCAGATGAACTTAATCAGGGTGGTCTTCCCTGAGTCAGGTTCACCCGACATTTCCAGGAACGGAAAACTTTCGTATTCGGCGCGGATTTGCTCCGCAAACAGTGACCCGAACCAATACGTCAGAGCTACCAAGCCTTTTTCACCAAAGCACAGCCACAGTTTTTGCAGCCAGTCTTCACGGTAGCCTTTAGCGTCCGTTGATAAATTTATTTTCACCGACTTCATCAGGCACTTGACCCGCTTTTTACTGAGGTCGAAATAGTCCTCTGAGTTGGCTTTGAAAACTTTTCCGTTCTGTACGGCTATATCGTTGAAGATGTAAGCCTTGTGGTCCTTGCTGTAACCAATGAAGTCTATAGTTTCGACAATTTTAAGGCCTTCGGTTTGCCGGATTATGATCTGGTCCAGGTGCTTCTGAGAGCCCAGCCAACTGGCACCTGAAAACATCAGCCGCGCCTTGAATTCGCTGCTCGATGTGATTTGTTTTGGAGTGAAAGTGAACTTCTCAGGGCCGTTATCGCTAGGCGTGTCAACTCGGAAGTAGAACCAGGCTTCGCTGGTTACCTCATTCACTTGTTTGTAGAGCGCTTCAAAGTTGCAATTAGTGATCAGTTTTAAAGTGCACACGGATTCAAGCACCTTACGGCGAGCATCCCGCTCGTTCAGCAACTGGTCGTCGTGGTCATCACTGTTAAGTAATTCGCGTTGTTCTTCTTCCAACTTGGAGACATCGAACTTTGCCCAGTACATCCGGTTCCCAAACTCCAGGCAGAATTCGGACGTGGAGTCCTCCCAGGTGTACATGAGCATGGCTTTATCTTTAGGTGAGCGAGCCAGCAGCAGGTCACCTTCATGACGGGCAATTTCGAGATCACGTTCACGCCGCTTATCTCGTTTATCGTCGTCTTCAAACTGCCAGCGTTGATGAAGATCGTTCCAATCGACCTTGCGTCCATCCCGTTGCGGGATTAAAGCGGCAACGCACTTGAAGCCCAACTCCCGGGATAGTTTGGCCCAGCGCTGTAGGTAAGTGCGTGCAGTTGGTTCATTGTCCGACGCCCATACCAACGTAGGGAGATTGCCTTTGCGTAGCTCCAGCAGCTGTTCAAGAGCGTGAGCGGGGTACACATTGCTGGACATGGCCGATACAGCAGCGATGTTATTGTGAACCAAGCTGATGGCGTCAAAAATCCCCTCGACAATCCAGAGTTCTTTCACCGTTGCTAAATCAACGGTGGGTGGGCACCACCAGTGGCCTTGGGCGCTGTACATCGGCTTGAAGCGGGCTTTCATCTTGCCGAAGCGTGACGGACGATCGATCAGGCGCTCCCAATAGCCACCATTCGGAAGAGCAAACCGCACAGTGGCGCTACTCTCATTCAGGTCCTGGTTGTAATAGTTCTCCTGGGTGAACCAGTTGGCGATGATCCCGGTGTTGAAGCCGCGGGAGAACTCCAGATAGGCGCGAGCGGTGGCCACAGGATCGTTTTCAGTGGACGGGGCTCGTTTGCTCCAGTCTTCGAACAGATCCTCGTAAAGCTCTTTGACGTGCGCAATGTGGCCGCAGCGCTCCGGCCGGCCACAGCGGATTTGCCAAGGTTTGTCATAGCGAGCGTACAGCTCTTTTTTGCCACATGCAGGGCACTCGCCCCCGCGCATGTAGTTGGTTCCGCCGCGATGTTTCAGGTTGAAGTCGTGCTCCAATCTCCGGATCACGTCTTCGCGAATACTTTCTTTCATCATGGCTGTTACTTCACTGATTTAAGGCTGAGGGAGAGGGCTGCCATAAGGCGTTTTTGGGCAGCCATTACCGGGACGTGGGCGAGGATGGCGCCATGGCGCAGGCCATCCGCGATCAAGCGGAACTGGTCGGCATACCAATATTCATTGAGGCTTGAGCGGTACTGCTCACGCAGGGCCAAGAGCAATGCTTGAGCCTCTGCCGGTGGCAGTTGGGCGGTGACAATCACGGCATTTCCCATAGTGAAACCTCAGATTTGGACGCAGCTCACCCAAACCCACGGGGTTGTGTGGGGCAGGCAATGTTTTGGGTTGGTGGTTTTACTGAGCGCCGGATGCCGGGCTTTTTGCGTGCAGGTGGATAACAGCGAGAACTTCTGCACGTCTTGCAGCCATATGCAGGCTGTCAGCTTTCAGGATTGCTTCGGTTTCGGCTTCGTCAATCTCGCCATCCTCAAGGGCTTGGGCAATGATTTGGTCGACCATCCCGCGCTTGGCGTCGGCCTGCACACCCAAGGTGTACAGCTCAAGATTGTCCAAGGTCTCTGGTTTAGGCACGGGTACGAACATCCCGCCGTACATGCTCGCGACATACTCAGCAAAATGAGTAGTCCCGGTGACGAGTTCCAACAGATAAAGCTGTTCAGCCGTCAGTGGCCGGCTTTTGTTGTTTTCGTAAGCGTGGTTTTCGAACTTCTTTTGTTTCATGCCGAGCAGATCGGAAGCGAATTTGCAGCCGCCAGGCAAAGAGCGAATCAGCTCACTGACCACGTCCTTGCGAGTTTTTAGAATGATGGTTTTCATCTTCTGTTTTTCCCTGTGAGCCTTTGGCATTACTGTTCAATCACGCCGTCTTTGATGCCTAGCAACACAGCGGCGCGATGTGCCTCCCCACGGCGACAAAGACTCTGTCCACTCAGCACCGCGTAAACGGTGCTGGGGTTCAGATTGTTCAGTACGGCGAAATCTTTCGCCGATTGCCCGCGTTTCTCCAAGGCCTCACGCGCTTGCTTACGCGCTTGATCGGTAGTACTTGTGTTAGGCATAGTGCAGTTCCGTGCAATTTCATGTGATGTGAGATGCACAATGATGCACTTAGATGCATTTGTAAATACAAGGAATGAATTATTTTGCATCTTTCCGAAGAGATTGGGGCCCGGCTGCAAGAAGAACGTAAGCGGTGTTCGATGACGCAGAACGAACTTGCGGAGGCCCTCGGGATAGCCAAGCGAACGCAAGCAAACTATGAAGCTGGGTCTAGTGACGCGACAGCTGCCTACTTGAGCAAGGTTGCTACTCAATTCGGCTTTGACGTTCCTTACGTACTCACCGGCGTTCGTACAACGCTTTCTGAGGACTCTCTCTCACACGTGGAGGACGGCCTGGTTAAGCAATATCGAAGCATTCCGGATGACGACCAAAAGGCCGTTCGCAGGATCCTCAAAGCAATGGCGGATGACGCTGCTCGAGCCAAGAATTAATTTCTTAAAAGAATCTGAATCATTCGTCGCAAACCTATTTCAAAGCCGTTAGCCCGCCCGATAACGTCAATTCAACAATGCATTTTATGGAGTAGTAAGCATGTTGGATGATGCAAAAACTGGTAGCGGCTGCGTACAAAATGGTGGTTTTGAATGGCATTCACTTACGAATGTCGAGCAGGGTCTGATTAGGCTTTACCGACAGTTGTGTGAAGAGGATCGTAAGCAACTGCGACGGGTAACAGAGACTTTGGCAACCAACCCGGAAGAACAGGCTGTCACTCGATAGCCTATTCCCAGTAACGCGATCGCCGGCATTTTGAGTCGGCGGTTTACGCAGTCGACTGTGCCCCCAACTGCTCAAACATTTCCTGCAACTGTGCCTTGGGCAGCTCTTTCAATCGGCCAAACAATAACTGGTCGACCATTTTTGCTGACGGGTGGGTCGTATGAGAAAAGGTCAGATGTGCTGCCCATTGGTGACCGCAGTTAGGGTCTAAACAAAAGCAATACAGTGTTCTGAAATCCGTTGATGTCGGGCTGCTGGTTTTGATTTTTCCCTTGTGTCCGCATCTGCATGTAACTCGCATTGTTGTCCCTCCCCAGGGGCAAATAATCGCCATTATTTTGCCACAAATAGTAGTGGCATTTGCCGTATATTGAGTGTTGCTAAGTGTTTTCGCCTTCCTTGTGAGCTTCCTTCCAGTTAAATCGTCTGTCTTCGCGCAGCAATGAGTTTACCTGGTCAAACAGTTGGCAGATCGGACGTATCTCGTTGCTGGTGTAGACCTGGTCGATCTTTTGGATATCGCCAAAGCCGGCGCTGTTTTCCGGGATGATGCCCGCCAGTGCCGGGTTCATTCGCCATGCCGCGATCACGTCGTTGCGGGTGATGTTCTTGACCTTCTCCAACTCGTCTTTGGCCTGAAAGTCGCCCACCGGGATAATCTGAATAGCGTTCTCTTTGCCGTTGGGGATGTTGACGAACAGCGATCGGAAGTTACCCACACCTTTGCTTGAGCTGATCTGTTCGCGCATGTTGTTTTCGTCTTCCTCCGTCAGGTCCGGGTCGTTGGTGTAGAAGATGTAGCCCGCGTGGGCGCCGTTGCTGTAGTAGCGGCGGCGGAACAGGGTCGCGGCTTCGTTGAGCAACAGCGCCTGCAGCCCGCCGAGGTAGTCCGGTATGCCGTAAATGGTCTGCTCGACGTCGTAGTCCATGACGTGGGCGATCTCGTCCGGGTCGAAGTCGATGAACTTGTTGTCTGCCTGCAGCATGCGGTAACCACCGTCGACCTTTACCCGCATGTTGATCGCGGGCAGGTGTTCAAGCTCTAGGCATTCCCCAAACGCGTTGGGGTGGCGGTAGAAGAACGCATCGCCAAACACCATGTAGTCCAGCGCAGCACAGCCCATGGTGTGAGCACTGCAGCCCGCTGACGGGATGAACTCACGCAGCAGCAGGTTGCGTTTGAACTTCGGAATGGCGCCGTGGTGCGCGTTGGCACGCAGCAGCTTGGCCAGGCCGGTACGCGACACCGGGGGCTTGTAGATATCGCCGTCGTCGCTGGGAAACACCCCGATGTACTCGCCGATGTTGCCGCTCAGAACCTGTTCCGGTTCTCCGAACGTAAACATTCGCGTGGGCTGCTGCGGTCGTGGTTGAGTGGCCTGCTGCTTTCTGCGTCGTGGTTTGGGCATTGCTGTCGCTCGTCAGATAGCGGCTACGGCGCCGCTTGTTCGTGTTCAAGGGTTCGTTGGCCAGGGCGTGCATGATTGCCCAGGCAATGTCGGCGTGGCCGGTGGCCTCGGTGCGCGAAGCGCTGTAGGTGATCTGGCCGCTGCCGGTGGTACCGCGCTTGATGGTCAGGAAGGCTTGGGCGACGTCCGTCCAGCCGGCATCCCACTCGATACGGCTGCCTTGGATCGTGTCCTGTGCCTTAAGAACCAACGTGTTTTTGGCTTCCAGGCTGTAGTGAATCGGCGTTGCGCGCGGGTAGAAATCGCGCACCAGGTCGAACACGCCGTAACCGATGCCGGTGATATCGATGCCGATGTGTTGCACGTTGAAGCGCTCGGTAAGTTTCTTGACCTCCCCGGCCTGGAACTTGAACGACTGGCCCCGCCAACTGTGCTTCTCCAGGATGCGGAATTTCGCCCCGGGCTCCAGCGGCGGGGCAATGACCACACAGGTGGCGTCGTCGCGGGTGCGGCTTGGGTCATAGCCGATCCATACCGGGCTGTTGCCGTAGGGGCGATCCTCGTCGGGCTTGTAGTCTTCCCACAACGTCAGGTCGGAATAGCAGCGCTCCAGGTCTTTGAGGCCGAACGCGCTTTGCGTGCTGTCGATAAACTTGCAATAGAACAGCTGCTGGAACTTGTCTTCGTCGTACTCCAGCTGCAGTTGCTCAAGGTCGAACAGATCGCAGCCACCGTCGATAGCATCCTGAATGGTGATGGTCTTGCGCCATTGGCCGTCCGGGCACAGCGCGCCTTGGGTGTAGGCCGCTTCGGTCGGCCAGGTGCCCCCGGCCTTTTTCCCGCGCTTGCTGTTGCGGAACTCGTCGCCTGACCAGAACGGGTACGCCTGGTGCGACACCGCGCTGGGCGTTGAAAAGTAGGTTTTGCGCCACTTCTTGTGGGTGCCCATGGCGCTGGCCACGGTGCTGAGTTTTTCAAAGTCACGGATCCAGAAGTACTCATCCACGTAAACGTGGCCGTGGTAGCCCTGGGCGGTGCTGCTGTTGGTACTGAGAAAGCGCAGTTCGGCGCCGTTGCTGAGCACGATCGGGTTGCCGGTCAGCTCGATGCCAAACCACTTCTGGGCAAACTGAATGATGTAGCTGCGGAAAATTTCCGATTGCGATCGGCTGGCCGACAAGAACACCTGGTTGTCGCCGGTTAACACCGCGTCCATGAACGCTTCACCGGCGAAGTAGTAGGTCAGACCGACCTGTCGACTTTTGAGGATGTTCCGGATCCGGCAGGTCAGCGGGTTTTGCTTGGCCGCGAACAGTTCTTTTTGGTAGCCGTACATGCTGCCGATGAACTGATCCAGAAAGTCGACCTCAGTCAGGCCGCTGATGTCGTTCTTGGGCTTCTTTTCCCGTCTCTTATCGCCGCTATCCCTTCGGCCTTGGCGTTCGCCACGCGTGCGCTGAGAGCGCTCCCGGGGTTCGTCCGGTTCGTCTGCCGTTGCCGCCGGTACCGCTGCAGGTCTGGCAGCCTGCTTAAGTAGGCGCTCACGTACGGTTGTCAGGCGGTCCAGCTCGTTCAGTTCGTCTTTGGTCAGGCTGCTGGCTTTGTCCAGGAGAAGGGTGATCCGCCGTCCGACCGCCGTCAGCGGTTCTTCGTCCGAAAGCATGTCTTCCCATCCGCCCTGACGGATCCAGTAGTAGACGATCCGGATGTTGGGCAGGTTGAGTTGCGCCTGAATTTCTTTGGCCTTACAGCGGCGCAGAAACAGGCGTTTGGCGGCTTCTTTAACTTCGGTTGAATAGAACATGGGCCGCAGTCTATGCGGCGAAAAGGCGGTGAACGCGCAGTTAAATTCCTCGTTTCTCCTAGATCGTGAAAATAGGAGGAAAGCGAAAGTAAACCGTTTGTTTGAGGGGTATCGGCTCCCTATCGTGTGGGCTACTTCACCGATTGAGCGCAGTTATTACTCATGCCCCGTTCCCTTGTTTCGTACTGGAAACGTGTCGCTGTCAGCGGCCCGACCGTCGATGGCCGCGAGATCCTTCCCCAGGAACTGCGCGATATCGCTGAGACCTACAAGCCTTCGCTTTACACAGCCGTTATCTGGTGTGAACACGAACGCTGGTCAGGCTCCCACGGGACTGTATTTGCTGTTCGCCTGGTTGAAGAAGACGACGAACTGGAGCCCGGCCAAATCGCGCTGGAAGCACAGCTTAAGCCAAATGATCGACTGCTTTACCTCAATGACCAAGGCCAGAAGCTGTTCAGCAGCATTGAAATTTATCCGAATTTCCGCGGCACCGGCAAAGCGTACATGACCGGCATGGCCGTCACGGATGAGCCAGCCAGCACCGGCACTCAAGAGCTGTATTTTTCGAAAAAAACCAACAAAGCCGCGTACTACGCAGCCTCTGTCGAGCTGGGCAACTTGAGCGAAGAAAAGCCACAAGGCGAGGTGAACAAGCTTATTGGCGCGCTCACCAACCTGTTCAAGCGTTTTTCCCTGGACAACAAACCCGCCGAAACCCCCTCAACTTTCACTGAGAGCAAAACCCCTATGGATGAAGCTACCGCAACGGCTCTTGCAGCCCTGCTGGAGCAGCTGTTAATCGTCGCTGCCGGTATTAAGGCAGTCATCGAACCAGCTGTTGAAGAAGCACCCGATCCCGACCAGGAACCGATCGACGACGTGAGCGATGCGGTAGGTGACATCGTGGCCACTGTCGAAGAAGAGCGTGAGTTCCGTCGCAACGGTGGCGGGAACAAGGCTGTGCTGTCTGCTCTGGCAGACCTCAAAAAGCAGTTCTCAACTCTGCAAAACACCCCAGCAGGTCGTCAGTTGCCACGCAACACCGGCCCGCAAAACCCTGCCAAAAAGCGGGTGCTCTAACATGGCCCAGCCACTGAGCGCTAATGGCGCCAAAAAATACAGTGCATTGCAGGCCGCTATCGCCGAGTCATACGGTGTTCAGCAGGCCAGCGAGATGTTCTCGGTCGAGCCGTCGATTGCGCAGGAACTGAACGACGCAATCACCGCCAAAGCTGACTTTCTGGAGCGAATCAACATCGTTCCCGTGAGTGAAATCAAGGGCGAAAAGGTCTTTATCGGTGTGAACGGCCCGGTCACTGGTCGAACTGACACCAAGGAAAATGACCGTACTGCCAAGGATGCATCGGCACTCGGCAACTCGCTGTACGAGTTGTTTTCAACCGAGTCCGACGTGGGCATGCCATACGCCAAGATCGACGCCTGGGCGAAGTTCCCGGACTTCCACGATCGTTATTCAGCAGCCGTGCAAAAGCGTATTGCCCAAGACCGTATCGTGGTCGGTTTCCACGGCACGCATGCGGCGGTACAGACCGACATCAAAAAGTACCCGCTGCTTCAAGACGTCAACAAAGGCTGGCTGCAGCAATTGCGCGAGTTGGCGCCGCAACAGGTGCTCAAGGAAGGCAAAGAGCCGGGTAAGGTCACGCTGGGCGAGGGTGGAGACTATGCCAACCTCGACGCACTGGTGCATGACACCAAGCAACTGGTTGACGAGATCTTGCGTGAGGATGGGGATCTGGTCGCAATCATCGGTTCTGACCTGCTCGCCGCTGACAAAGCCAAGCTCTACACCAAGCAGGGCGCTACTCCAACCGAGAAAGAACGCATTGAAGACGCCCAGGTCATCGCGACCTATGGCGGTCTGCCGGCGTTCAGTGTGCCGAACTTCCCGGTGAACGCCGTGCTGGTCACCAGTTGGGACAACCTGTCGCTGTACTACCAGGATTCCAGTTGGCGTAAGCAGGCTGTCGATAACCCGAAACGTTCCCGCGTTGAGGATTACAACAGCCGCAACGAAGGCTACGTGATCGAGCAGATCGAGAAGATCGCTCTGACCGAAAACGTGGAGCTTCTGCCGTGAGCCTGGCCCTGGCGCACAAGCGCCGCCTGTTGGCAGCAGGCGCAGCCGCAGTAGTCGCAGCAGCCAGTGCGCCGGTGGCCTATTCGCCGGAATCCGCCCTGACCAGCCCAGCCAATGCCCGCAAGAATCTGCTGCTGCAGGAAGCAGCCTTGGATCAAGACCTTGAACGCCTCAGTGCAATCAATGGGTTGGCTGGTAAGCAGGCACTCAAGCGTGACGAGTTACTGCCCAAGTACCAGGACTATGTACAGCGCTATTGCGAGTCGGGTTTGAACTTCCCGAATCGCGTCCTGGTACAGGTGATGATTTGGCTGTTCGACACGGAAGAATTTGACGACGGCATGGAGCTGGCCCACTTCGCGATCGGGCAAGGGCAGCAGATGCCCGAGCTATTTAAGCGCGACATCCAGACCTTTGTTGCGGACGCCGTGTGCGATTGGGCCTATGCGGAGTACAAGGCCAATCGCAGCCCAGAGCCTTACCTGTCCGACTTGTTGCCACTTGTTGACGGTGAATGGCAACTGACTGAGCAGATCCCGGCCAAGTTTCACAAGTTGATCGGCATCCGGGCTATGGAAGGCAAGGAATGGGCAACTGCGCTGCTGCATTTCAATCGTGCCACTGAGTTGTATTCGAGCATCGGCGTGGGTGTTCGCGTCGAAAACTGCCTGCGTGCCCTGAACAAAAAACAGGCCAAACCGGTCACCGAATAACCGACTACCCCCCCCCGGCGAGAAACTGTGGATGTGAGCCAACCATTTATGGCCATGCCCCACTGAAACAGTTTCCTCGCCCCTATTTGAGCGGCCAGCGATGAGCTTTTCAGGCAACCCCACCACGTTTGTGGAGCGTCAGATCGAGAACGACGGATTTTGGCCCGACCTCTCGCTGACTGAGTTTCAGAAGGCCTACCGCCTTCCAGGGGAATACCTGGTCGAAACGCTGGTCGTTGGTTTGATCTCGGCAATGACCGAGGTCAACGAAGACCTAGCACGCGTGAAAGACACCCTGCTGGCTGCTGGTTTATCGAACCTTGAGACTGCTGCAGGTGTAAGCACACCTGCAGAATGGGCCTACGCCCATAAGGTTGAGCTATACAAGCGCGCCGTGTACTGCCGCGCCAAAGCCAACCTGTTGACCCAGTTCGCTACCATCACCCGCCGCGAAAGCGCCGAAAACACGGGCAAGGAAGCCCCGGAGCGCGCCGAAACCTTTTTGGCATTCAGCCAGGCCGCTGTCCGCTCGCTGCAGGGCCGTGGCCGCATGACGGCGGTGCTGCTGTGATCAAGCTTATTGCCCTGACCAAGTTCCTCAAAGAGCGCCAGTTAGTGTTGCCCGAACAGCTCGACAGCTGGACCGACCAGGTCACGCTCGATCTGTTCTGGAAACCTGACGTTGACGGCTTGCACATGGGCGACATGCGCTACAGCGCAACGATCGCTTTCGAACGCTTCGCGGATCACCCCGCGCGCCTGATGGCGTTGGTGGGCAGTTGGCTGGAAGGCAACGATACCGACCGCGATCGCCGCTACGACCTGCCAGCGCCGAAGTTTGATGTATCGATGCTGGACAACGATCTGGCTGACGTCGAAATCACCCTGGAATTCATCGAGCCGCAGTATCTGGCCGAGGATCCCAACGGCGAGATCAAGGCCTTCGGCAAGACCTGGGCGTTTGTTCCGTTCGATCTGTGGGTTGCTGAGCACGGCGAGGTGGCCGCCCGTGGCCGCTAATCCGCTGAACCTCGATGTTCGGGGCCTGCTCAGCGTTGAAGCCCAAATGGCCTTGCTTGAGCTGTCGCCCCAGTTGCGCCGCCGGCTGCTGAACAACGTCAGCAAGCGCGTACGTACGCAAAGCCGCAAGCGTGTGCGCGAACAGCAGAACCTGGACGGCACACCTTTCGCTGAGCGCAAAGGCTCGTCCAAGGGCAAAAAGAAGATGGAAGCCGGGCTGGCCAAGCTGCTGCAGGTGACCCGTGTCAGTTCCGATGAAGCCGAACTGGGCTGGAAAAACGCCCTGACGCGCTGGGTTGCCTCACAGCAGCACAACGGTGTCAGCGAACGCCGTACGGCTGCGCAGATGCGCCGCTGGAACAAGGTCCCGCCCGGTATTGCCTGCACCGACAAACAAGCCAAGCGCCTGCGCCAAGTGGGTTTCCGCGTACACGTGAAGGGCAAAAAGGCCATGGCCAAGCCCTCTGTGGCGTGGATTCAAGAGCACGTGAACTACGCGAAGGCGGGGCTGCTGATTCGCATCTTGAACGATGAAAGAAAAGCGTCCTCGGGTGCGCAAAGCTGGGACATCACCTTGCCCAAACGCCAGTTCTTGGGCGTGAACACCGGCAATGAAACCAGCGATCTGGTTAACCAGGTCTTTCAACAAATCCTTAACTCACCCCGCTAACGAGGCATTGCATGTCACTCGGCCAAGTCACCGTTAACAATCTCAATCTGGGCCAGGGTGCCGTGACTGAGATCGAACGCTATTTCCTTTTCATCGGCCCCGGCGCGAAGAGCGTCGGCGAGTTGATCCCTTTGAACACCGACAGCGATCTGGAAAGCACCCTGGGCATTCCGGCCAGTGACCTGAAAACCCAGATCACTGCCGCCAAACTGAACGGTGGCGATCGCTGGGCCTGCCTGGCGGCGCCGATCGCTGCAGACGGTGACTGGGCTAAAGCGCTGGAAAAGGCCATGCAACAAGGCCATTCGGTTGAGGCCGTGGTGATCACCAAGCCGGTGAAAGCCGCCGCCGAACTGTCGGCCATGCATGACGCGGCCATTGCGCTCAATAACACGTATGGCCGCCGGGTGTTTGTGATGGCGGCCAGTGTCGGCATCACCGCGCTGCAGACGTGGAATCAGTACCTCACTGAGCAGCGTGCCATCACCACGGGCCTTGTCGCGCCGCGTGTTCTGGTCGTGCCTCAGTTGCACGGCAATGACCTGGGGGTGCTGGCCGGTCGACTGGCCAATGCTGCCGTAAGCGTTGCTGATAGCCCGATGCGCGTCGCGTCCGGTGCGCTGCTGGGCTTGGGCGCTGTTGCTGTGGACAAAGACAGCGTACCGCTTCCATCGGCGATCCGTGCCGAGCTGGACAAGGCTCGTTTCTCGGTTTCGCAGACCTATCCGGATTACTCGGGCGTGTACTGGGGCGACGGCAACATGCTCGATGCACCGGCGAGCGACTTCCTGGTGGTCGAGTACCTGCGCCTGGCTGACAAGGCTGCGCGTCAGGTACGCCCACTGCTGATCCGCCGTGTGGGTGACCGTCGCCTGAACAACACGCCCAACAGCATGGCCGCTGCTGTCAGCGCCTTCATGACCCCACTGCGCCGGATGGCCAAGTCCGTGACGTTCGCCGGTCAGGTGTTCCCGGGCGAGATCGAATCGCCCAAAGACGGCGACATCGTTCTGGTGTGGCTCAGCAAAACCAAGGTTGAGATCTATATCAAGGTCCGCCCACTCAACTGCCCGAAAGACCTGACGGCCAACATCGCCCTCGATCTTTCCACCGACGATTCGGAGTAACCCCCTATGTCACGTATTGGCGGTAAGAACTTCGATGTGAACCTGGGCGACCTGCAGGTTCACGTTGAAAACATCACCCTCGACATCACCGACAACACCGCTGTGGCCAAGAGCCGTGGCGTTCCTGATGGCTACGTTGACGGTGACGTCTCGGCCGCAGGCGAGATGGAGTTCGACACCAACAACTTCAACATGCTGGTCGAGGCGGCGCGCTCTGCAGGTAGCTTTCGCGGGCTTGCGCCGTTCGACACCGTCTTTTTCGCCAAGGCAGGCGACGAAGAACTGCGCATTGAGGCGTTCGGCTGCAAGTTGCGGGTTTCCAGTCTGCTGGGCGTAGACCCAAAAGGCGGTGAAAAGACCAAGCACAAGGTGCCGTACGACGTCACCAGCCCGGACTTTATCCGCATCAACGGTGTGCCGTATCTGGCCTCGACTGAGATCGAGGGCCTGCGCTGATGGTTTGCCCGTTCGATCGCTCCCAAGCGCTGGAACAACGCGACCGTGACCGTGCGATCGCTGCCCAGTTGGCCAAGTCGCGTTCGAGCGGGCCAAGCCTTAGCGAGTGCCAGGACTGCGGTGGTGACATCCCCAAGGCGCGGCAAGCGTTTGGCGGGATTGTGCGCTGCATAGGCTGCCAGACCATTTTCGAGAAAAGGACTACCCGATGAGCACGAATCAGGCCGCTCAGGACACTGTCATCGCTGTGGCCAAGGCCGCACCGGCCATTGGTGTGGCGGCCACCGGCGCGACTGGGGCTGTCGATTGGTCGGCAGTGGCCTACATGCTGACCGCGTTCTACATGGTGCTGCAGATCGTGCTGTTGGTGCCCAAGTACCGCCAGATGCTGCGTGACTGGAGGGGCAAGTAATGAACCTGCGCAGCAAGATTGTCGTGAGTGCGCTGACTGGCGTGCTGGGCATGACCGGCGCCCTGGTCAGTTGGTTTGAGGGCCGCTCATTGGTGGCCTACCTGGACCCTGTGGGCATTCCTACCATCTGCGAAGGCGTCACCCAGGGCGTGAAGCTGGGCGATCGGGCGACACACGAACAGTGCGACGAGCTGCTGCAGCGTGAATTGCGCATCGCGTTAAACGCGGTTGATCGCCAGGTACGCGTGCCGCTGCCTGAAACACGCCGCGCTGCCCTTGGGTCATTTGTTTACAACGTGGGGGAGGGTCAGTTTGCCAGCTCAACGTTGTTGCGCCTGCTGAACGCGGGTGATGCACGTGGTGCCTGCGCCCAGTTGTCGCGCTGGACCTATGCCGGGGGCAAGCAATTGGCCGGGCTGGTGAACCGCCGCGCGGCTGAACGTGAGCTGTGCGAGGTCGGCCTATGAATTGGCTCACTGCTGCCTTGTCGTGTCTGGTTATTTGGTTTGTTGCTGACGGCCTCATCGATGAGCGCGACAGCGCACGCATTGAGCGCGACACCGCCCAAAAGGAGGTGGCCGACCTGCGCGAAGCGGCCCGTATCAGCGGCGAAATGCTCGCCGATCGCGACGAGATAGATCGCACCCGCACCCAGGAGTTGAACCATGCACGTTCTGAAATCGCTGACCTGCAGCGCGCTGTTGACGCTGGCACTCAGCGGCTGTTCATCAAAGCAGCCTGCCCAGTCACCGTGCCCGCCAAAACCGGCACCGGCGGCGTGGCTGATGGAGCCGCCGCCGAACTCTCAGCAGACGCTCGATCGGATTATTTCACCCTCAGAGATCAACTCGCCGTCAGCCGCGAAATGATCCTGGGCTTGCAAGACCACATGCGCCGGATCTGCCTGCGCTAACAGCATTCCCTTTTTGATCACTGACCCTTTACCGGAGTACCCCCCATGACTGAACGCCGCGAAATCACCCTGGAAGTAGGCGACAAGGAATTCACGTTCACTGTGACCCCGCAGGACGCGACCAAGTACTTCAACAGCCTCACTCAGACCAGCAAGGTGGCCCCGGCCAACAACCTGCTTATGAACACCGTTAAGCAAGAAGAACGCGCCACGCTGAAAGAACTCCTGGCCAACCCTGTACTGATCATGCAACTGGCCGGCGCGCTCCTGGAAGAGTACGCCCCGGACGTTGAAATCATCGTAAAAAAGCACTCGACCACGCTGAGCGCCTAAGCGAAGACGGGCTGGGCCAGTTAATGGCCCTGACCAACCGCTGGATGCCCGGCGCCGAGCCCTCGATCGAGAACATGGGCACGGCCAAGTGGCTTGAGGACGAGTACTGGCGACGGATGGAAATCGCCGTGGCCAATGGCATTGCCATAGCACTGAACGGATAAACACACATGGCAGATCGCAGCGCCCGTCTGGCTTTCATTCTCAGCCTGACCGACAAGGTCACCGCGCCGTTGAGCAAGGTTAAAACCAGCTTTTCGGACTTGGCTGAGCAAGGCCAAAACAACATCAAGACCATGGGCCTTGGGCTTGGCGGTCTGGTGGGAGCGGGGGCGGCGATCAAAGCGTCACTGGAGCCTGCACTGGAGATGAATCGTGCCCTGGGCGAGGTTCGTTCCCTGGGCGTGGCCGAAGACGCGCTGGATGCGCTCAATCGCAAGTCGCTGGAGTTTTCGGTGGCCTACGGTGAAAACGCCCGGGACTTTGTCGCCTCGGCGTACAGCATCGAGGGCGCTATCAAGGGCCTGACAGGCAGCCAGCTGGCCACCTTCACCAACACCAGCAACCTGTTGGCCAAGGCCACCAAAACCGACGCCGGCACCATGGGCGACTACGTGGGCACCATGTACAACCTGTTCAAGAACCAGGCTGATGCGATGGGCAAAAGCCAGTGGGTCGAGAAGATGGGCGGGCAAACGGCCTTGGCGGTGCAGCTGTTCCGCACAGACGGCGCCCAGCTTAAGGATGCGTTCAAGGAGTTCGGCGCGATCGCGACCACTGCAGGTGTCGACCTGGCCGAGCAGTTCGCGGTGATTGGTTCGCTGAGCAGCACTATGGAAGGTGGCGACGCCGGCGGCCTGTACAAATCGTTTTTCGAGAACATCGGCGCCGCTTCGCAGAAGCTTGGGATGAAGTTCACTGACCAGAACGGCAAGTTGCTGCCGATGCTCGACATCATGGACAAGCTGCAGGGCAAGTTTGGTGACCTGACCAGTGCGGCCAGTGGTACGGCGTTAACGGATGCGTTTGGCGGCGAAGGCGCGCGTGTGATTGGTGCGCTGGCCAAGGACACTGACCGGCTGCGTAACGGTCTTAATCAACTGGGCAATGTCCGTGGGCTTGAAAGCGCCCAAAAGATGGCGCAGGCCATGGTTGATCCATGGCAGCAGTTCGCTGCTGCAGTGGAAGCGCTGAGGATCGCGTTTGGTCAGGCCCTGATTCCCATTCTTGGGCCGCTGATGGCCAAGCTGACCAGCGTGGCGCAAACACTGACGCGTTGGTCGCAACTGTTCCCCAACATCACCCGCGTTATCAGCATTGCCTCGCTGACCATCCTCACGATCACTGCCGCCATGTCGGCGCTGACCCTGGTCGTGGGTATGAGCAAAATGGTGTGGCTGGGCATGGTGGTGGTCTGGAAAGTTCTCACCTGGACGGGTTACCGCAGCATTGCCATGTTCCTGTTCCACACGGCCATGGCCGTGGCGTTTGTGGCTGGGCTTGTCCTCATGTACAGCTGGATGGGCCTGGTTAAGGTCGCGATGTTGGCTTGGCAGGGTGCGATCTGGCTGGTCAACGCCGCCATGTATGCCAACCCGGTAGGGCTGATCATCGCTGGCATTGTCGCCTTGGTTGCGGTCGTCGGCGCCGCGATCTATTTCTGGGATGAATGGACGTCTGCGCTACTCAACAGCGCGGCGTTCAAGTGGGTCAGCGAGCAGCTCGGCGCGATGTCGGACTGGTTCAACTCCATGGGCGGCTGGTCGGGCATGGCGAAAGCCGCTTGGGACAGCATCGCCAACGTGTTCAAGCAGGCCATCAACGGCCTTATCGACATGATGAACAAGATCCCGGGTGTGAACATCGAAACCCGCTTTGGCGATCTGCCGCCGGTACCGGGCGCCGAAGCGGCGATAAAGGCCGCAGACACGGCCAGTTCAGCGGACAAAGCCCAGCAGACCATCAATGCGGCTATCCCAAGTCTTTCGCCGTCGCGACCTTCGGCTGTGCCCCGTGGCGGGCTGTTGACCAGCATTCAGAACACCAGCAACCAGACCAAGGGCAATCACGTTGAGAACGTGAACATCAATAACGCCAAGCCAATGACCCCGTTGGAGCTGGAAAACATAGTCGCCATGGCGGTGGGCGGATGAGCCTCTATATCGATCTGCTGATCACCCACAACGATCTGACCCTGGACCCTTCAAACCAGCCCTTGCTGGTGGATGACCGTATCAGCATTGCCCAAGACATCGGCCACATGATCCGCGAGAGCGGGCTGTTGGTGACGCTGGTGGCCGAGCGCGATCGCTTTCGTCGTGCCGACTGCATTCAGCAACTGGAACTGCTGGTGGAGACGGACGTGCGCCTGGTACCGGGATCCGTGCAAATCACTGAAGAAGGCAAGGGCAAGTACTTGGTAGGCGCAAAAACCGTTGATTTTGGATCTGTCGAGGTAGTGTTGTGAGCGACGTAGACTTTAAAAAGGCGCTGAGTGACGCCGGTATTCCGACCACCGAGGCCAAGCTGCGCGCCGCCTGGGAATCAGAAGTCGTCGCCCAGGGCAGCAAGTTGAGCAACACCAGTGCCTGGTCGCCGTTCTGGCGAGTCATCACCGCACTGGTGACCAAGCCTGTTATGTGGCTGATCGACTTTCTTGCCGGCACGGTGCTGCCCAACTTCTTTGTGAAGACGGCCATCGGTGCCTGGCTGGACATGCTGGCTTGGGCGGTCAACGTCACCCGCAAACCTGCCACCAAGGCCGAAGGCATGCTGCTGTTCACTCGGAGTGCCTTGGCGGGCCTGTTGGAAGTGCCCGCCGGTACCCGCGTGCAGTCGATTGCGATCAACGGCAACGTGTACGAGCTGGTCACCGTGGCAGCGGCCAGCTTTGAAGATGGCGAGTCACAGATCCGCGTGCTGGCACGGGCCAAGCAGGCGGGCAGCGGGTTCAATCTTGCACCTGGTTACTTTTCGATTCTGCCGGAGCCGGTGGCAGGCGTGGTTCAAGTGGTCAACGCTGACGGCTGGCTGACGCAACCTGGTGCAGACACCGAGCCCGACGACGAGCTGCGCTTGCGGGTGCGCAACCAGTTCTCGGCGGTCAACCAGTGGCACACCGATGCGGTATACCGCGCCATGATTTCAGGGTTTACCGGTGTGCAACCGGATGGTGTGTACTTTGAGCACAACGCGCCCCGGGGCCCAGGCAGTGCCAACGCACTGGTGCTGTTTGAAGCTGACTCGCCGGCAGACACCTTTTTGGCTGAGATCAACAACTACATTCGTGACCAGGGCAACCATGGCCATGGTGATGACCTGTTGGTGTTGGAGATGCCCGCCACGCTGCACAACGTGAAGCTGAGCGTCTGGCCCAAGGCCGAAGTGGGCACTGAGCGCTGGCCAGCGTTGAAGTCGGACATCGAACTGTTCATCCGTGCCGCCTTTCGCGAGAGCACGGCCAGTGATTATCAACCGACACTGACGCACCCGCAGTCACGGTTTTCGTTTAGCCGTCTGGGCGAGGAACTGCACCAACAATTCGCCGGTATCGAGTCACTGCATTTTGACAACGCCGACATCCTGTCAGAACTGACCATCCCGCGCCTGGCTGGGCTTGAGGTGGTGCTCAATGCTTAAGCTGAGTTTGCCGTTTTGGCTCGATGGCCCTGAGTTGGCCAAGCTCCAAGCCGCAGCCCAGTCGTGGTGGGGCAAGGTCGAAAACTGGCTCAACTGGCCACTGCTGCAGTTGGATGCCGAAACCTGCCACCTGAGCGTGCTCGATCTGCTGGCTTGGCAGCGTGACATTCAGCGCTTTCATGGCGAGCCCGAAAAACTCTACCGCCTGCGGGTCAAGTACGCGTTTATCAACGCCGTGGACGCGGGCAGTACCGCCGGCATGGTTCGCATCTTTGAACGCCTGGGCGTGGGCTATGTGGAGATCGAGGAACGGTTACCGGGCCTTGATTGGGACGTGGTGCTGCTGCACCTCTCCGACACGCAGTTGAGCGAAAACCCGGTGTTGCTGCGCGTGCTGATGCAGCAATACGGCCGCACGTGCCGCCGGTACGACTTCGTCACGATCACGCCGGTGAAACTCAACATCGCCGTGGCCGACTTCAACGATGACCAGCAGACCCTGATCGCCACCCTGGACGATAGCGCGAGCCGTCTTGTGGTGATCAACGAACTGGCTGTGCTCACCTTTTTGAACGATACCGTTAGGAGCCCCCATGGGAGCTAGCATTACCCTTGCCGGCGAAAGTCTGATTGCCCAAAAGCAGGGCGCCGGGGAAAAACTTGATATTGCCCGTTTCGTCCTGGCCCTTGTGCCAGGACTTGATCCGAATGCCCCCGTGGATCGCGCCGCCGGCAAGCCGCCTGCCGATCAAATCGTCTACACCAAGGGCTACGACCGCAAAGGCTATGTCAGCCCCAACCAGGTGGTTTACAGCCTGATGGTGGGTTCAGACGTCGGCGATTGGGACTTCAACTGGATCGGCCTTGAAGCGGCAGAAGGCGTCCTGCTGGCCGTGGCCACCGTGCCGGTGCAGCAAAAGCGCAAGAACATCCCGCCGCTGCAGATCGGCAACAACGTTACCCGTAACTTTCTGGTGGAGTTCAACGGCGCCCAGGAGCTGACCGGCGTCACCGTCGACGCCAGTACCTGGCAGCACGACTTCACGGTGCGACTGAACGGCATCGATCGGCGCGAGCGCTTAAGCAACCGTGACGTGTTTGGCCGTGCGTGCTTTTTGGCCGACAGCCTACAGATGGAGCGCAGCTTTGGTCTGTACCAGGTCAAAGCAGGCATTGCCTACGTTGAGGGGATCCGGGTCGACCTGGCCGAGCCGGTGCATGCGCAGTTACCTGTGTTGCCCGCCAAAGCCTGGCTGGACGTTGCACTGGCACGTGAGGGCAGCGATAGCGTGGCCACGTGGAAAGTGGTCTTTGGCGAGGCTAAAGCGGACTACGTCGACAGCAACGGTACCGCTCATTACGTGGTGGAGCTGGCCAGCGTGGATGTAGCCGGCGACATCACCGACTTGCGGGCCAGCGAGCCCATCACCGGCGCCCTGGTCAAACAGTTCGCCTTGCGCAACGGCGACTACGAGCATCTGCGCGCCCGGGCTACCACGAAAGAGGACGTAGGCCTAAGCGAGATCCCCAACGCCAAAAGCGACGATCCCGGAACGAACAGCAGCGAGATTCTGGCGACCACCAAGGCACTCAATATGCTGCGTCAACTGATCGCAGAGTCTGAGGTCGGCGAAGTATTCGCGGTGGCCATGGATACGCCGCCGTCTGGCTCTTTGAGGGCCAATGGGGCGGCGGTGTCTCGTACGGCTTATGCCAGGTTGTTTGCCAAGATCGGGACCCGATACGGCGGCGGTGACGGGGTCAACACCTTCAATCTACCTGACCCACGTGGTTTACACCTGCGCTACCTGGATGACGGGCGTGGGATCGATGCAGGCCGGGTACTGGGCAGCTATCAAGCGGATGCCATTCGTAGCCACACCATCACAGGCACGACCAACCCGGGCGGGGCGCATACGCCCACGGCGCGAACAGGCGCCTCTGGCAAGCATGCTCATAAAGTTCGATCGGGCGTGTTTACCCCTGATGGGGTTGACCAAGAAGGCGACATCGATGAACCGCGCAACATCGTCAATTACGCCGATGCCGGGGTTCATGACAAGTCGACCAGTGAGGACGGCGAGCACACCCACCCCGTTGTGGTCGATCCGGTACCCAACCACGACCACCCGTTCACCGCTACCTATGTCGGCGGGCTTGAAACGCGCCCGCAAAACATCGCCTTCCTTGCCTGCATTAAGTACTGAGGCCCCTCATGAGCACGAAAGTCGTCTATCAAACCGATCACCTGGGCATCTACACCGGTACCACTGTGGCGGATGAGTCGCCGTTAGAACCGGGCGTTTGGTTGATTCCGGGCGGGTGCGTTGAAGTGGCGCCGCCGGCGGTACCAGAAAAAAAGGCTGCGTTGTGGGATGGCCGCAAATGGCAACTGGTCGACTCGTATCAGGGGCTAACCGTCTACAGCACAACCACCCGCGCACCCGTAGTCATTGATCGGGCCGGTGCGCTGCCTGAAGGGTACACCCTTGAAGTGCCGGGTCCTGGTCAGGTCTGGAGTAATGGCCACTGGATCGATGACATGCCGACGGTGCTGGAGCTGCGCTATAGCGCTCAACTGGCAGCGGTGAACAAGGCGTGCCTGCAGGAGATCACTGGCGGATTCTGGTCAGCAGCGTTGGGCGAGCGTTTTTTCTATGACGCCCAGGTCGAGGATCAATTGAACCTGACCGGCTTGATTTTGCGCGGTTTGGGCGGTGGTTATGCCTGCCGCGATCAATCGGGCGTGCAGGATCTTCGCGATCACACGCACGAGCAACTGCTGCAGGTGAGCAATGAGTTCACCGGGTTCAAACTGCAGCGCCTGCGCAAGGCCAACGACCTCAAGCAAGCCTTGGCAGCAGCCCGAGCTGATGCGGATCTGGACGCCATCAACGCCGTGTCCTGGGAATCGGTGTTGCTATGACGTGGGGCCCTATCAAGCTGCGTTGGCCTGAGCAGTCCACCCAGTGGCTGAGCGACCTCGATGCCGCCAAGGACCTTGCCAGCAGTGAGTTGGCCAGCGCTGGGCAACGACTGGCCGATCTGGCGGACATGGCCACCACGTCACCAGGCCCAGTCGGCGCTGCTGCAGAAGCGGCTGTCGCGGCGGGCCGTGCCGGCTTAAGTGAAGCCCTGGGAGAAATACCGTCTTGCCTGGTGGTGACGCCATTTCAAAGTGGCGTGGGGCAGGGCCGCGGTTATCAGCGCTACCTGTCTGCACCCAACTTGCTGCAGCAACTGGGCGAAAAGCTTGAAGACACCGGCGACGACAGCCGCCCGGCGGGCTCGCAATACGCGCTTGTGGTGATGTTCCTGGGCACCCGTTACGACAAGTTTGCCGCGACCTTGGCCCACTTCAATGCTGTGCTGCCAATGCCGGACCTGCAGCGCGCTGAACGTCGGGCCAAAAACCTGTTCGCCCTGGACGCCGAAAAATGGGAGTTGCCCAACGCTGGCACCTTGCCGCGCTGGGGGGCTTTGCCGCTGGAGCGCTGCACTGTGACCAAAGCGGCCACCCAGGCACTGAATAGCCAACTGTCGGCACTGGAGAGCTACGCCGACAGTTCGCCCATGGCTGACCTGGCCAAGTTGGCCGCTCGCAAAGCCAGCCAAGCTCAGGCGCAGGCTCAAAAGCTGCTCGATCTTAAATCGATGTTCGACGGCGCCGAAGCGGACGACAGCATGCGCGCGCGGTTGATCGGCCCGGGCAATGCGGCCGAGTTGCGCCGGCAACTGCTGCAGGGTGATGCACCAGGTCACGAATGGGGGCTGTCGGCGGGTTTGATGTTGGTCGGATCCCTTAAGGGGTTGAGCTTCGTTCGGGAGTTGGTGGGCCTATGACCTTACTGCTCGATGGCGAACAAGTGCGTGGCAAAAACATCAAGGTCACGGCCAACCTGCAGATCGAAAGTGACGATCTGTCGGGCCAGACCAGCAACACGGACTCGGCTCACAAGGGGTTCAAGCCCAAAACGCTGACGGTCACCCTGCAGATCCCGTTCGTCGACAGCGCGTACCTGCGCAACATCATGCGCTTGGCCGAAGCGACGGGTAGCGGTGGCCAGCGCAAAACCTATCGAGTGGTTAACGACACCGCGTCAGCGTTTGGTGTGCGTCAGGTGGAGTTTTCTGACGGCGTCAGCGCCCGTGAAGACGACAACCTACGGTCGTGGCAGGTGCAGTTCACCCTGTCTGAAAAGCTCTCAAACCCCGAGCGGGTCGAGACGCGCCGCGCTGGCAACGGAGTAACGCAACAAGGCGCCCAGGGTCAGTCAGTGACAGGTCCAAACGCAGGGGCAGGCGGCGCAAATGGCGAGTCAGTTCAGGAATTGACCGGCTTTGAAGCCACCCTGAAAAAGCTGGATAAGTACCTGGCCGGTGTCTTGTGAGCATGAAACTGCACAAGGTGCTGACCATCGGCGGTGTGGTCTACCCCTTGGTCAGTGATGACGTGCGCCTTGAGTTGCGCACGCCAGGCCGCGCAACCCTGACCATTCAGGCGACGGCGCCGGTGAAAGGACTGGTGACGCTGGACATCGGCTACAACGACAACCCGCTGCAGCGCCACTTTATCGGCTACGTCGAGCGCTGCACGTCGTCCAACGCGATCGAGCAGGTGCTGTTCTGCCGCGAGCTGGCCGCGATCCTGTCGCAACCGTTGCCGCTGAACCTGCGTCACGCCGATCTGACCACCGTACTGGCCGAGATCAACCAGAAAACCGGCCTGAGCTTTCGCGTTCCGGACAAGGCATACGCCAAGGTTAAAGCCCCGTTCTTCTACAACCTGGCCGCCGGTTACCAGGCCATGGACAGTTTGCCCCGGGTTTTCGGCATCACGGACTTTATGTGGCAGCAGCAGGGCGATGGCGAAGTGTTTGTGGGCAGTTGGGCCGACAGCTTCTTTGGTGCTCGATCGCCGCTACAGCTGCCCGTGGAGCTGTTCAACGACTACCAAAACAACCAAAGCGCGATGATTGCGGCCCTTCCCGGGTTGCGACCAGGTGCATCCATCAACCAAGGCGAGCGCATCACCCACGTGACGCTCTCCGGCAACCAAATGGCGATCCGATGGAAGACGCAATCCGCCGCAGTGTAGAGCGGCAATTTCCTGAACTCACTGGCGGTTATCACCTGCCGCGCTTTGCCCAGGTTGTCGGTATCGCTGACGCCCCGGCCAATGCCGGCATCTGCGACGACTTCCGTCCGCGCTTTGCGGTGGATCTGCAGCTGCTGGACGAGAACGACGAACCGGACACCGCGCTGCCTATGCTGGCCGGTGTGCCACTGCCAATGTCTGTGGGCGGCGATGAAATGGGGTTCTTGGGCTTTCCCGAGGAAGGCACCCGCGTTGTGGTGTGCTTTGCCTACGGCCTGCCCAACAAGCCCTACGTACAGACGATCTTGCCGCACGGGCTGAGCCTGCCAAAGGTGCCGAAGGGTGACCAGGTGTGGCAGCACAGCGAAGGCGCGCAACAGCGCGTTGACGCCGATGGCAACTGGCTTCGCCAGACCGATGGCCGGATCCGGGACAAGTCGATCGAGCGCGACGTTGAGAGCTTGACCAACGCGGAACGCCACCAAAGCAGCACGGTAGAGGTTGAAGACCATTCAAGGGAGTCAGTCGGCGGGGTCAAGACGATCGAGGCGGTCGGTGCGCTCAAGCTGCTATCGGGTGGGGCCGCGAGTCTGGCTGCGCTGGATGACTTGAACATGGCCAGTGGCCGCGACCTCAACCTGGTGGTGGCCAAAAAACTAAACGCCACGATCGGCGGCGACATGCAGGAGCGAATCCAAGGCATGCGCAGCAGTCTGGCCAACAAGACATGGCTGGGTTCCGAAGGCGTGAACGTGCTGCAGATCCTGTGCGATCTGCTGGACCTGGTGCAGGCGATGAACACGCAGTTGGCCAGCCACACCCATGTGCCCGGTCCCGCACCCGGCCCAACCGATGCCGCTGGATTCACTGAAAAGGCCGCCCAGGCACTGGTGCTGGCCACTCAGTTGAAACCCATCACCGCTTAATCGAAGGAACACGACGTGGAATTAAAGAACTTTTTCGCCCAGGACGACCAAGGCAACAAGTTGCCAGGTGCGACTTGTTATCTTTATCAGCGCGGTACTGAAAGCCCGGTACTTGGAATGTTGAAGGCCAATGGTATTGAGTTGGTGAACCCATTCTTTGCCGATAAGAACGGTTTGGTTCAGCTCGCTGCGCCTAATGGCTTGTACGACATACGAGTGGTAAGTGGTGCAAGAGATTATCGCTTGCAACTGCAGTTCAATGATGTGACCGAAACAGTCGAAGCCGCTGAGGCCGCTGCTTTGCGTGCAGAGACGGCCCAAGATGCTGCAGTGATTGCAGTGGGAGTAAAAGACGATGTCGCTCACGGATTGGCTACCACTTCACCAGGTGAAAACTTCCAAGCCCTGAGTCCTGGGTCGGATAAGTACGTCACCATCTATAAAAACAAAGGTAGTGGTGTTGCAGAACCATTGGCTAGTTACCCGAACACCAAGGCTGTCACGGATTTGACAGATGATTACCAGACCACGATTGCGAAAGGTGATTCGAATCGCTCTCTGTATTGGGGCGGCATCTTGTCGAAGTCTGGCATGGTAGGTGTTGCCTTCCGCAAAACCGATGGCCATCCGATTTTTGCCGATGGACGTGACCTGCTCGGTGATGTTTCAGCTCTACGCAGTCGGATAAAAACAGTGAGGGCTCTACGCAGCGGCGTTTTGATGGGGTTTGCAACACCATCCGGTCGTCTCTTAGGGCATTTTGATGCACACACCGGTGCCTGGATAACGGGAGGTCGTGACGCGTTGGCAGAGATAGATCTAGTGAACGTGCGTCTGCAGGCGGTGGAGGGCGCGCTGGGCAATCCACTCGCTGATTTCCCTATTGCTGACTGGGCGATGTGGGGGGATTCACTTGTCGCACCTGGCTCATCGGGTGATTGGGTGTCTAAATTCGCCGCGTCCATCAGTGTCAATGCCTATAACGGCGGGCAAGGGGGGGAAGGTATTCGGCAGATAGCGGCGAGACATGGTGCGGTTCCTGCGCTAATGACCGTCGTAGGTGGGGTCATTCCCGCGTCCGGGCCCGTGGCGGTAACCACCAACGCCTACTTTCCAGCCTCCAACGGAAGGAGCACCCTCGGGTCACTTTCTGGAGTTTCGGGAACATATGCGCGCTCAGCGGACGGCTTGTCTGCGACTTTCACCCGGACAACTCCCGGCGCAGCGACACCAAGTTCGGCGAACTCAAAATTCACGCCTCTCTTCGGCGCAGTTATGCGAGACCGGAACATCATTTTTTTGGCGGGTCGTAACTCGTTCCTGTACGGAGCGGACCCGTTCGAAACAATCCAATGTATGCGGCAAATGATTGACTACCTTACCCCACGGGTGAAGCGGGTCATGATTTTCGAAATCCCTCCTAAGAACACTGAGGTCATTGGGAGTAATGATCGAAAGACCCTGGACACTATCAACACACTTCTGAAGACATCCTTCCCGGAATACTTTGTTGATATGGCGTCTTGGTTGCGCACGCAGGCAGCGGCTACAGCCGCTGGAATTACTTTTACCCCGCAGGACTTAACGGATATTGCAAATGGAGTTACGCCAACTTCATTTACCTCAGACGGACTTCACTTTACTCAGCCATGCGGTACAGCCATTGCTTACCGCACCCAGCAAGAAGCTATTAAACGAGGATGGATTGCATGAGCACTTTTATGTTTGCGGACAGTGACCCTATCCAGCCTGCTGCGGGGATGCCCTACCTGGAGAAGGATGGGGCCATCTTGCGGGGAGTTACCAAGGCGTTTTTTGACTACTCGAACCCAGAGACTTACGCCGGGACTGGCCCATTGGCCATTGGTGTGGTGTTCAATAATCTTGTGGAAGGTGGAGGCTCCGGTGGTGTTACGGGCGCAGGTGGTACAACTTTCCCTCCGATTTATCACGGGACTGTACGCACCTTGGGTATGGTTACAGGCGCCAACGGTTCGAACCTGACGCTACCCACCTCTTTTATGCTGTCTGGGACGTCTACCCGCTTCTTGAGTGTCTTCTGGCTGCGCATGTCCAAGGTGGGCTGGCCTGCGGTTTCTACCCCAAAAGGTCTGATGGGATGGGGGAGTGGATCGCCTGCCGCTACGCAATACGCTGTGACAGTGGTTTTCGATGCCACTGGAGCGGTTAGCGCTCTGCGCTGGACTGTTTACGGAATGTCTGGGGTTACGGTGCAGACGATTCAACTCCAAGTAACTAGCGCTGCGGTACTCGATAAGATTCTAGATGGGACGCTGCATCAAATCGGTTGTGCGTTCGAAATCATTGGCGGGGTGGGTATTCCGTCGCTGTACGTGGACGGGGAGTTGGTTGCTACTGGAGTAGGCGGTGCTATTGCAGCGCTTAACGTAGTTGCGACGCAGGGTCAGCTCTTTGGCTTGTCCGCGGCCGGTAGCGTAACTCAGCCGGGCTACCATGAACTGGACACCCGCATTGGACGGCCTCAGTTGCACGACCTCACGTCCCACCCTGAAATTGCCTTCACCGACATTCTTAAGCGAGACAAGAACTCTGCATACGGATACTTGAGCTGATAGGTCGGCCCCGGGCCTGTCCGCTTACACGGCTGGCTTCAACCACTAAGCATCATCCCCCGCCAAGTGCGGGGTTTTTTATAACTGGAGGAAAATGCAGAAAGCCCGCAACTAATCGGGTCGTATCTTGTGTTTTATGTAAAAAGTATCGTCACCCTCTAATTATACCCCTGCTGAGTAGGTGTTAGGAGTATTTGAGCGCCCAGTCTGAAAATTTATTTAATGCCATTCAAATGCGCTCGTGCGGGCTCAGGTGGGGTGTGTGGCGGGTCATTTGCACCAGGTGCGGCAGATACTTGCCCGATTGGTCGGCAAGTGGTGGCGTTGGTCTGAAAAATCGTCGCGGAAAGAAAAATTCCAAAGAAAAAGCACTTATCCCCCTCCCGCCGACGGGCCTTGTGTCCTTTTTTTGTGCAAATTCAACTGTAGTGCAAACCATCCTGCAGACCAGGCGGGCCGTGGGGCTCTGCAGCCGATCGTCATTTGCACAGAATGCAAAGTTTTGACAAGAAATGCAGCGCGCTTGCACAGAGGCACACGGCGCGGTCAGTGAAGCGGTTGCGGCCAAGTGCCCGGATTCATTGGGCGAAAAATTTTAAAACTCAGGTTTCGATGGGTTTTCAAAAACGCGCACGATCTTTTTGCGGCTGGTATTGGTGATGAGCGGGGGAAGGCTGAATTCCCTGTAGGCCGCGTGCTGCGTGGCTTTGCGCTATATCGCTCGGTTGCACGGGCTTTCACTGCTTGGTGGGGTTTATTGGTGAGCGAGCGACGGGGCAGGGGGAGTGCTGAAAATAAGCTTTTCTAGGTAACCCCCTCCAGACGCGTATGTTGTGTCGGGAGTGTATGAAAGCGGCTGAAAACCCCGTGTTTACTGGGTTTGGTCAAATACAGTCTGAGTGTATAAAACTGTATGTGTAAATCACTGTGTAAAAAAAGCCTTATAAATCAAGGGTTTGAGAATTTATTATCTTACAGTCAAAAACTGTAAGCCAAAAACGGCTAGCAGACACTTTGCTTACAGTCTTGAGGATGGGTAAAGCCCTTTGTTTATAAGGCTTACAGAGAACTTATGAATCTCACTTACACTTCTTACATGTTTTTGAGGTCAGGCCCAGAGATTTTTTTCCCTCGCATAGGGTGGGTGTGGGTGATGCGTGGGCACTCAGGTTTGGGCTTTAGAAATCGGGCCTATCACAGGCGCCTATCTCGCTGGCTGGCCTAGTCGCTTGCGGTAGCTGCTAGGCGCGTAGGCAGTGTTTGCGGTTACGCCAACTTTACGCCAGGCGAAAAAAAAGTCCTTGATAATCAAGGACTTTCTTCATTGTCTTGGTGCCCCGAGGGAGACTCGAACTCCCACTTCTTGCGAAAACGGATTTTGAATCCGCCGCGTCTACCAATTCCGCCATCAGGGCTCAATGGCGGCGAAGTATAGAGATGACATTTAGGTCGGTCAACAACTTATTGGTCTATTTTTACTAAGTCCGTTAAACTCCCCGGCCCTGCTAGACGAAACCTATCATGCGCGTTGCTGACTTTACTTTCGAGCTCCCTGATTCACTCATCGCACGCCATCCTTTGGCGGAGCGCCGTAACAGTCGCCTGCTGACCCTGGATGGGGAGAGTGGCGCACTGGCACATCGTCAATTCACTGATTTGCTTGAGCATTTGCGCCCAGGCGATTTGATGGTGTTTAACAATACCCGGGTGATTCCAGCCCGCTTGTTCGGCCAAAAGGCGTCGGGCGGCAAGCTGGAAATTCTGGTTGAGCGGGTGCTCGACAGTCATCGGGTGCTGGCGCATGTGCGCTCCAGCAAGTCGCCAAAACCAGGCTCAAAAATCCTCATTGATGGCGGTGGCGAAGCTGAGATGCTGGCCCGCCACGATGCGTTGTTTGAGTTGGGCTTTACCGATGAGGTGTTGCCGCTGCTCGATCGCGTCGGGCATATGCCGCTGCCGCCGTATATCGACCGCCCGGACGAAGGTGCCGACCGCGAGCGTTATCAAACGGTCTACGCTCAGCGCCTGGGCGCCGTGGCCGCGCCGACCGCGGGGCTGCACTTTGATGAGCCGCTGATGCAGGCCATCGCTGCCAAGGGCGTCGAAACGGCGTTTGTCACGCTGCACGTGGGCGCGGGTACGTTCCAGCCGGTGCGCGTTGAGCGCCTTGAAGACCATCACATGCACACGGAATGGCTCGAAGTCGGCCAGGATGTGGTCGATGCCGTGGCGGCGTGCCGTGCGCGTGGCGGGCGGGTGATTGCGGTGGGCACCACCAGTGTGCGCTCGCTGGAAAGCGCGGCGCGTGACGGTGTGCTGAAGCCGTTCAGTGGCGACACTGACATTTTCATCTTCCCGGGCCGCCCGTTTCATGTGGTCGATGCCCTGGTGACGAACTTCCATTTGCCGGAATCCACGCTGTTGATGCTGGTTTCGGCGTTCGCCGGTTATCCCGAAACCATGGCGGCCTATAAGGCTGCGGTTGAGCATGGATACCGCTTCTTTAGTTACGGTGATGCAATGTTCATCACCCGCAATCCCGCGCCGACGGCTCCAGCCCCGGCCCCAGAGGATCAAGCATGAGCAACTGTCGTATGTCCTTCGAGCTGCTGGCCACTGATGGCAAGGCTCGTCGTGGTCGCCTGACCTTCCCCCGTGGTGTGGTTGAAACCCCGGCTTTCATGCCTGTGGGCACCTATGGCACGGTCAAGGGCATGCTGCCGCGTGACATTGAAGCCATCGGCGCGCAGATGATTCTGGGCAACACCTTCCACCTGTGGCTGCGCCCGGGCACTGAGGTGATCAAGAAGCACGGCGACTTGCACGATTTTATGAAGTGGCAAGGTCCGATCCTGACCGACTCCGGTGGTTTCCAGGTGTTCAGCCTGGGCGCCATGCGCAAGATTAAAGAAGAGGGCGTGACCTTTGCGTCCCCGGTTGACGGCGCCAAGGTGTTCATGGGGCCGGAAGAGTCGATGCAGGTTCAGCGTGACCTGGGCTCTGACGTAGTGATGATTTTTGACGAATGCACCCCGTACCCGGCCGATGAAGACGTGGCTCGTGTGTCCATGGAGCTGTCGCTGCGTTGGGCGCAGCGCTCGAAAATCGCCCATGGCGACAACACCGCAGCCTTGTTCGGCATCGTTCAGGGCGGCATGCACCAGAACCTGCGTGAGCGTTCGCTCGAAGGCCTGAACAAAATCGGCTTCGACGGCCTGGCCATCGGTGGTCTGTCGGTAGGCGAGCCCAAGCACGAGATGATCAAGGTGCTGGATTACCTGCCCGCGATGATGCCTGCTGACAAACCTCGTTACCTTATGGGGGTTGGCAAGCCAGAAGATCTGGTGGAGGGTGTGCGCCGCGGTGTGGACATGTTCGATTGCGTGATGCCAACCCGCAATGCCCGCAATGGGCATCTGTTTATTGACACGGGTGTTTTGAAGATCCGCAATGCGTTCCATCGCCATGATGATTCGCCGCTGGATCCGACCTGCGATTGCTATACCTGCCAGAACTTCTCTCGCGCTTATCTGCATCATCTGGACAAGTGCGGCGAAATGCTGGGTAGCATGCTCAATACCATCCACAATTTACGGCACTATCAGGTGCTGATGGCTGGTTTGCGCGAGGCTATTCAACAGGGTACATTGGCCACCTTTGTCGATGCCTTCTATGCCAAGCGCGGGCTTCCTGTGCCGCCTTTGGACTAAGTTTCGTACCTCTAAGAACCAACATTGCAACTGGAGTGCTTAATGAGCTTTTTCATCTCTTCCGCTTTCGCGGACGGTGCAGCACCTGCCGCTGCTGCCCCAATGGGCGGCGGCTTTGAATGGATTTTCCTGGTCGGCTTCCTGGTCATCTTCTATCTGATGATCTGGCGTCCACAAGCCAAGCGCGCCAAAGAGCAGAAGGCCCTGTTGGGTAACCTGCAAAAAGGTGATGAGGTTGTGACCACTGGCGGTATCGCCGGCAAAATCACTAAAGTTTCCGACGCTTTTGTTGTCATCGAAGTGTCTGACACTGTAGAGCTGAAAATTCAGAAGGGCTCGGTTGCAGCCACGCTGCCTAAAGGCACGCTGAAAGCGATCTAAGTTTCAACTTTTAACAATCGACGGGGCGCGCAAGGCGCCCCGCGTTTTAAGCGGGCGGCGTGATTGATGCTGAACAAATACCCTCTGTGGAAATACATACTGATCCTGGCAGTGCTGGCGATCGGTTTTATTTATTCCGCTCCCAATCTGTACCCGGATGACCCGGCCATTCAGGTGTCGGGTGCGAGCACGGCATTGCAGGTGACTGAAGCTGATCTGGACCGTGCAAGCAAGGCGCTGACCGACGACGGTATCGTTGTCAAAGGTGCTTCCCTGGCTCAGAACGGCAAAACCGGTTTGCTGCGTCTGGCCAAGAAAGACGACCAGTTGCCAGCCAAGGATGTTGTGCGTAAAGCGTTGGGTGATGACTTTGTCGTTGCGCTCAACCTGGCGCAGACAACGCCTCAGTGGCTGCGTAGCCTAGGTGCTCACCCAATGAAATTGGGTCTGGACTTGTCGGGTGGTGTGCACTTCTTGCTGGAAGTGGACATGGACAAAGCCGTTGATGCACGCATGAAAGTGTACGAAGGCGATGTCAAAAGCCTGCTGCGTAAAGAGAAAGTGCGTTACCGCAGCCTGCCGCAACTCAATGGTGCCATTCAGCTGGGTTTCAGCGATGAAGCAACCCGTGAGCAAGCGCGCGGCCTGATCCGCAAAAACTTCAATGACTTCGACGTAACGGCAGCGGACCTCAATGGCCAGCCGGTTCTGCGTCTGGCGATGACCCCGGCCAAGCTGGCGGAAATCCGTGAATACTCCATCAAGCAAAACCTGACAACCGTCCGTAACCGGGTTAACGAGTTGGGTGTTGCCGAGCCTCTGGTTCAGCGTCAGGGTGCCAACCGCATCGTGGTTGAGCTGCCGGGCGTACAAGACACCGCCGAAGCCAAGCGTATTCTGGGCAAGACGGCCAACCTTGAGTTCCGTCTGGCCGCTGAGCCGGGCGCATCGAAAGCCACTTCCGAGACTTTCGAATTCCGCGAGGGCAATCGTCCTGCCGCCCAGATCGAGCGCAGCTTGATCATTACGGGTGACCAGGTGACTGACGCTCAGGCGGGCTTTGACGAGCACGGCCGTCCCCAGGTGAACATCAAGCTTGATGGTCATGGTGGCGAGCTGATGAGCCGTTCGACGCGCAGCAACGTGGGTCGCAGCATGGCGGTCATCTTCATCGAGCAACGCCCGGTGACGACCTACACCAAGCAAGTGGTTGACGGTGTTGAGAAGGACGTACCGGTTCAGTCGTTCAAAGAAGACAAAAAGATCATCAGCCTGGCGACCATTCAGTCGCCGCTGGGCAGTCAGTTCCGGATCACCGGTCTGAATGGTCAGGGTGAAGCGTCGGAACTTGCACTGCTGTTGCGTGCCGGTGGTCTGGCGGCACCGATGTACTTCGCTGAAGAGCGCACCATTGGCCCGAGCCTGGGTGCGGACAACATTGCCAAAGGTGTTGATGCTTCGCTGTGGGGCATGCTGTTTGTGTCGATCTTCATCATCGCCATCTACCGCTTCTTCGGTGTGATCGCGACGGTGGCGTTGGCGGGCAACATGGTCTTGCTGCTGGCTCTGATGTCGATTCTGGGTGCAACCCTGACCCTGCCGGGTATTGCCGGTATCGTGCTGACGATGGGTATGGCGGTCGACGCCAACGTACTGATCTTCTCGCGTATTCGTGAGGAAATTGCGAATGGTCTGACACCGCAGCGGGCGATCAATGAAGGCTTCAATCGTGCATTCACGGCGATTGTCGACTCCAACCTGACAACCCTGTTGGTCGGCGGGATTCTGTTCGCCATGGGTACCGGGCCGGTTAAAGGCTTTGCGGTCACCATGTCGCTCGGTATCTTCACCTCTATGTTCACGGCCATTATGGTGACCCGAGCATTGGTCAACCTGATCTACGGCGGTCGGGACTTCAAGAAGTTGTGGATTTAAGGGGCTGCCATGTTACGTACTATCAACTTCATGGGCGTGCGCAACGTTGCGTTCGGCGTCACTGTGCTGCTTACCGTGCTGGCGCTGTTCAGCATGTTCCACAAGGGCATGAACTACGGCCTGGACTTCACCGGCGGTACGCTCATCGAGCTGACCTACGAGAAGCCGGCTGATCTGACCAAAGTGCGTGATGAGCTGGCTACGGCCGGCTTCCACGACGCCGTGGTACAGAGCTTTGGTGCGACAACCGACCTGCTGGTGCGGATGCCGGGTGATGACCCGCTACTGGGCAACAAGGTAGCGGCGGCGCTGGGCGAGGCCGACTCGGCCAACCCTGCGGTCATCAAGCGCGTTGAGTTCGTCGGCCCGCAGGTCGGTGAAGAGCTGCGCGACCAGGGCGGCCTCGGCATGCTGATGGCGCTGGGCGGCATTATGCTGTACCTGGCCTTCCGCTTTCAGTGGAAGTTCGCGGTCGGTGCGATCGTTTCTCTGGTGCACGACGTGATCGTGACCATGGGCGTGCTGTCGTTCTTCCAGATCACCTTCGACCTGACGGTGCTGGCAGCGGTGCTGGCGATTATTGGTTACTCGCTCAACGACACCATCGTGGTATTCGACCGGGTTCGTGAGAACTTCCGGGTACTGCGCAAGGCGACGCTGATTGAGAACATTAATATTTCGACCACGCAAACCCTGCTGCGTACCGTGGCAACCTCGGTGTCGACTTTGCTGGCCATTGCCGCACTGTTGATCTTTGGTGGCGACAACCTGTGGGGCTTCTCGATTGCCCTGTTTGTGGGCGTGATGGCGGGTACTTACTCGTCGATCTACATCGCCAACGTGGTGTTGATCTGGCTCAAGCTAAGCGCCGAGGATTTGATTCCTCCTGCGGCGAGCGAGAAGGAAATCGACGACCGTCCATAACGTTCTGTTAATCCCGGTGGTCACCTAAAAGGCGCGAGTATTGAACTCGCGCCTTTTTTTATGCTCCAAGGCTGGGAGTGATGGATGTAGGAATATTCCTACTTGTGATGGTCTGGAGGTTCACGTGAACAAGTCTTTGCTGGTAGGTGCGGTGTTGGGGGCTGTCGGTGTCACTGCCGGTGGCGCTTTTGCCACTTACAGCTTGGTTAAAGGCCCTGAGTCTGCTCAGGTGTTGGCTGTTCAGCCGGTCTCGCAGCAAATTAAAACCCCGCGTGAGGTGTGTAAAGACGTGACTGTCACGCGCCGTGCGCCGGTCAAGGATGAGCACCAAATCGTCGGCAGTGTGATTGGTGCGGTGGCGGGTGGCCTGCTGGGTAATCAGGTCGGTGGCGGTAGCGGCAAAAAAATTGCCACTGTAGCGGGTGCCTTGGGCGGTGGTTACGCCGGTAACCGGGTGCAGGAAGGGATGCAGGAGCGTGACACGTACACCACGACGCAAACGCGCTGTAACACCGTCAACGACATCAGTGAAAAGGTGGTCGGTTATGACGTGCGCTACACGCTTAATGGCAAGGAAGGCAAAGTGCGTATGGATCACGAGCCGGGCAATGAAATTGCCGTGGATAAGCAGGGCAACTTGATCCTGAATTAATGCGCTGATCCGTAGGAGCGAGCTTGCCTCGCGATCTTTTAAAAGATCAATAGATCGCGAGGCAATCGAGCGTCGACCGGCTGCTCATACAGTTAAAGCAGGCCAAAAAAAAGCACCTCGAAAGGTGCTTTTTTTGTGCGCGGCGTTCGCTTAGCGTTTCAGCGAGGCCGGCAGGTGTGGCTGGATTGCAGTCAGCACGGCTTTGAAGCACTTGGTGTTGCCGGCAACGATGTGGCCTTTTTCAAGGAAGTCGTGGCTACCGGTGAAATCGCTGACGAGGCCGCCAGCTTCCTGGATCAGCAGTGCGCCTGCTGCCATGTCCCACTCGGACAGGCCCGACTCCCAGAATGCGTCAAAACGACCGGCGGCCACGTAGGCCAGGTCCAGGCTGGCAGCGCCTGCGCGGCGGATGCCTGCAGTTTGGCCGACCAGGCTGCGGAACATGCCCAGGTAGTTATCCAGGTTGTCCATTTGGTTGTCGCGGAACGGGAAGCCGGTACCCAGCAGGGCGCCTTCAAGGCTGGTGCGACCGCTGACGCGCAGACGGCGACCGTTCAGTTGGGCGCCACGGCCACGGCTGGCAGTGAATTCTTCTTGGCGAACCGGGTCGAGAACAACGGCGTGCTCCAGGCGGCCACGGTATTTACAGGCGATGCTGACAGCGAAGTGAGGTACGCCGCGCAGGAAGTTGGTGGTGCCATCCAGTGGGTCGATGATCCAGAGGTAGTCTGCACCTTCGCCGCTGCCTGCGTGCAGGCCGGTTTCTTCACCGAGAATGCCGTGCGTCGGGTAGGCCTTACGCAAGGCGTCGATAATTTTCTGTTCAGCAGCACGATCGACTTCAGAGACGTAATCCTTGGCGTCTTTTTCGTCAACCTTGATGGTATCCAGGCGCTCGATGGAGCGGAAAATCAATTCACTGGCGCTGCGGGCGGCGCGCAGCGCGATATTCAGCATGGGCTGCATGGACGTTTCACCTAGGTCGTTAAAGAAAGCCGGACATTCTAACAGAAAATTTTGGCAGATGAAGGTTTGCGTTTGCTTACGTAGCTTAAGGTGATGGGCTTAGGTAAGATTTGCTCCCTTTTACCGGTCTGTGAGCGCTCCCATTGCTGTCTAATATTCGTGTCGTTCTGGTCAATACCAGCCATCCCGGCAACATCGGCGGTGCTGCGCGAGCCATGAAAAACATGGGGTTGTCGCGTTTGGTGCTGGTCGAGCCAAGGGTCTTTCCGCACCACGAGGCCGATGCTCGGGCGTCCGGCGCGGGCGATATTCTTGAAAATGCGCAAGTCGTCGCTTCATTGGAAGACGCGCTGGTAGGCTGCAATCTGGTGCTGGGTACCAGTGCCCGTGACCGCCGTATCCCTTGGCCGCTGCTGGACCCGCGCGAATGTGGGCAAAAAGTCGTCGAAGAGGCAGGGCAGGGCGCTGAAATCGCGTTGGTGTTCGGTCGTGAAGACTCCGGCCTGACCAACGAAGAGCTGCAGCGCTGTCATTATCACGTGCACATCCCGTCCGACCCTGAGTTCAGTTCCCTGAACCTGGGCGCAGCCGTGCAGGTGTTGAGCTACGAGATCCGCATGGCCTGGCTGGCCGCGCAAGGTCAGCCGAGCAAGATTGAAAAAGAAGAAGTCGCCTCCACTAAAAGCACTGAGCTGGCGACCATGGATGAGCTGGAGCGCTTTTACGAGCATCTGGAGCAGACATTGGTGGCTATCGAATTCCTCGATCCGGAAAAACCGCGTCATCTGATGGCGCGCCTGCGCAGGCTGTACGGTCGCAGCTCGGTCAGTCGTGCGGAAATGAACATTTTGCGTGGCATTCTCACCGAAACCCAAAAAGCGGCCCGTGGCGAGCTGCTAAAGCGCAAGGATTAATGATGTTCGAGCGTCTGCGTGAAGATATTCAAAGCGTTTTCCATCGTGACCCGGCGGCGCGCAATGCTTTCGAAGTGTTGACGTGCTACCCGGGCATGCATGCGATCTGGATTCATCGCCTCTCGGGCATGTTGTGGGGCGCGGGCTGGAAGTGGCTTGCGCGCCTGGTGTCGAACTTTGGCCGCTGGCTGACCGGGATTGAAATTCATCCGGGTGCCAAGGTCGGGCGTCGTTTCTTTATCGACCACGGCATGGGCATTGTGATCGGTGAGACCGCTGAAATCGGTGATGACGTAACCCTATATCAGGGCGTAACCCTGGGCGGCACCAGTTGGAACAAAGGCAAGCGCCACCCGACACTGGAAAACGGTGTGGTGGTCGGTGCGGGCGCCAAGGTACTGGGCCCGTTTACCGTCGGTGCGGGGGCCAAAGTAGGCTCCAATGCGGTGGTGACCAAGGCGGTACCTGCGGGCGCGACCGTGGTCGGCATTCCGGGCCGGATCATCGTCAAAAGTGATGATGAGGCCGAGGCGAAGCGCAAAGCCATGGCCGAGAAAATCGGCTTTGATGCTTATGGTGTGAGCGAAGACATGCCAGACCCGGTGGCGCGTGCCATTGCCCAGTTGCTGGACCACTTGCAGGCGGTTGACGGCAAGTTGGACGGCATGTGCGGGGCCTTGAAAGACTTGGGCAGCCCTTATTGCGCCAAAGAACTGCCAGAGCTGCGCGAAGAAGACTTCGCCTGCGTCCAGGGCAAGGACGAAAGCAAAGCGGTGTAATTGGCCGGTGGGAGCGGGCTTGCTCGCGATAGCCTCTACGCGGTTTGCATGAAGCGCCGCGTCGAAGCCATCGCGGGCAAGCCCGCTCCCACATTGATTGTGTGTGGCCGTTGGATCTGCTTCATGTGCCATTACGCCGCAGACCCTGCTACAATGCCGCCGCTCTTTGCGGGTAATCCCGACTAAAGTACTAGGTCTAATAGTTGACTTAAACAGTCGGGAATAGCATACTCGCCTCCATTCCGAATTCCGTGGTACCTGTCCATGAGACTGACTACAAAAGGCCGCTACGCCGTAACTGCAATGCTCGATTTAGCGTTGCACGCACAGCACGGGCCGGTGTCCCTGGCTGATATTTCCGAGCGCCAGGGCATCTCTCTTTCCTACCTTGAGCAACTGTTCGCCAAATTGCGCCGCAGCAGCCTGGTCTCCAGCGTTCGTGGCCCTGGCGGCGGCTATCAGCTGTCGCGCGACATGCAAGGTATTCAGGTTGCCCAGGTGATTGATGCAGTGAACGAATCGGTCGACGCCACGCGCTGCCAGGGCCTTGGCGATTGCCATGCCGGCGACACGTGCCTGACCCACCACCTGTGGTGCGATTTGAGTCTGCAAATCCACGAATTTCTCAGTGGTATCAGCTTGGCTGATCTTGTTACTCGCCGTGAGGTACAAGAAGTAGCCCAGCGTCAGGATCAGCGCCGCTGTAATGGCAAAGCGCCGCACCTGGATAAGATCGAAGCGTCCGCCGTCGAGTGATTGCATAAAAACGACGGTGCGCCAGCCAGCCTGATTTAGGAGATAGTCCATGAAATTGCCGATTTACCTTGATTACTCAGCCACCACCCCGGTTGATCCGCGCGTTGCCCAAAAAATGAGCGACTGCCTGCTGGTTGACGGGAACTTCGGTAACCCGGCTTCGCGCTCTCACGTCTTTGGCTGGAAAGCTGAAGAAGCGGTAGAAAACGCTCGCCGTCAGGTTGCTGATCTGGTTAACGCCGACCCGCGTGAAATTGTCTGGACCTCCGGTGCGACCGAAGCGAACAACCTGGCAATCAAAGGTGCAGCACACTTCTATGCCTCCAAGGGCAAGCACCTGATCACCGACAAAATTGAGCACAAAGCCGTTCTCGACACCATGCGTCAGCTGGAGCGTGAAGGTTTTGAAGTGACTTACATCGAGCCAGGTGAAGATGGTCTGGTCACCCCTGCCATGGTTGAAGCTGCACTGCGTGAAGACACCATTCTGGTGTCGATCATGCACGTCAACAACGAAATCGGCACCATCAACGACATCGCAGCCATTGGCGAGCTGACTCGCTCGCGCGGCGTGTTGTTCCATGTGGACGCTGCCCAGTCGACCGGCAAGGTTGAAATCGACCTGGCCAAGCTGAAAGTGGACCTGATGTCCTTCTCGGCTCACAAAACCTACGGCCCTAAAGGCATCGGCGCACTGTACGTAAGCCGCAAGCCTCGCGTGCGTATCGAAGCGGCCATGCACGGCGGCGGTCACGAGCGCGGCATGCGTTCGGGCACCTTGGCCACCCACCAGATCGTGGGCATGGGTGAAGCGTTCCAGATCGCCAAAGAAGAAATGGCCGCCGAAAACGTCCGCATCAAAGCCTTGAGCGACCGTTTCTTCAAGCAAGTTGAACACCTTGAAGAGCTGTACGTTAACGGCAGCATGACCGCCCGCGTTCCGCACAACCTGAACCTGAGCTTCAACTACGTTGAAGGCGAGTCGCTGATCATGGCGCTCAAGGATCTGGCAGTATCGTCCGGTTCGGCGTGCACGTCTGCTTCCCTTGAGCCGTCCTATGTATTGCGCGCCCTGGGCCGCAATGACGAACTGGCACACAGCTCGATCCGTTTCACCTTCGGCCGTTTCACCACTGAAGAAGAAATCGACTACGCCGCGCAGAAGGTTTGCGAGGCTGTTACCAAGCTGCGCGCCCTGTCGCCGCTGTGGGACATGTACAAAGACGGCATCGACATTTCGAAAATCGAATGGGCGGCGCACTAATAACTTAAGTCGCCGCAAGCAGACGCTGCAGAACGCAGCGAATAGCAGTTTTACAGCGTCTGAAGAGCGACTCTGATGAGTGAGGATTAGTACCATGGCTTACAGCGAAAAGGTCATTGACCACTACGAAAACCCGCGCAACGTCGGCAAGATGGACGCGGAAGACCCGGATGTCGGTACCGGCATGGTGGGTGCACCGGCCTGCGGCGACGTCATGCGTCTGCAAATCAAAGTGAACGAGCAAGGCATCATTGAAGATGCCAAGTTCAAGACCTATGGTTGCGGTTCGGCAATTGCTTCCAGTTCCCTGGCAACCGAGTGGATGAAAGGCAAGACTCTGGATGAAGCAGAGACCATCAAGAACACTCAGTTGGCTGAAGAACTGGCCTTGCCACCTGTAAAAATTCACTGCTCGGTACTCGCAGAAGACGCCATCAAGGCCGCCGTTCGCGATTACAAGCAGAAGAAAGGTTTGATCTGACCCGAATGGCCCGTGCCTTAGATGGCAGGGGCCGGTGATGATACTGGCGAGAGGTAAGGAGTCACGATGGCTATCAGCATGACAGAGGCGGCGGCCAAGCATATTCGCCGCTCCCTTGATGGGCGCGGCAAAGGTGAGGGGATTCGTCTGGGTGTTCGCACCACGGGCTGTTCCGGTCTTGCCTATGTGCTGGAGTTTGTCGATGAAGTGGGCGCAGAAGATCAAGTCTTCGAAACCCATGGCGAAAAAGTGATCATTGATCCTAAAAGCCTGACCTACCTTGACGGCACCGAGCTTGACTTCGTCAAGGAAGGCCTCAACGAAGGCTTCAAGTTCAATAACCCCAACGTGCGCGGCGAATGTGGCTGCGGCGAGAGCTTCAACATCTGAGGCCAGTCGTGGGTACTCCTTGTCATTTTGCTTTGTTTGAACTGCAGCCGGGCTTCAATCTGGACCTCGATCAGTTGGCCACGCGTTACCGTGAGTTGGCGCGTGGTGTGCACCCGGACCGCTTTGCTGATGCTTCCGAGCGTGAGCAACGCTTGGCCCTTGAGCAATCCGCCAGCCTCAATGAGGCGTATCAGACACTCAAAAGCCCCTCTAAACGTGCGCGCTACTTGCTCGCGATGAGCGGTGGTGACATGCCCCTTGAAGTCACGGTGCATGACCCCGAGTTTCTGATGCAGCAGATGCAATGGCGCGAAGAGCTTGAAGACCTGCAAGACGATGCCGATATAGCGGGTGTTGCCGCATTCAAACGTCGTCTTAAAGCCGCTCAGAACCAATTGAACGAAAGCTTCGCTGCCTGTTGGGATGATGCTGCACAGCGTGAGCAGGCTGAACGCCTGATGCGCCGCATGCAGTTCCTCGACAAGCTCACCTACGAAGTGCGCCAGTTAGAAGAGCGCCTCGACGATTAACCCAGTGCCGCCACGGTTGCACGCCTGATATACAGATAAGTCCTGATCACAATGGCCCTACTGCAGATCGCCGAACCCGGCCAAAGTCCTCAACCGCACCAGCGTCGTCTGGCTGTGGGTATCGACTTGGGTACTACCAATTCGCTGGTCGCTGCATTGCGCAGTGGTCTTTCTGAGCCGCTGGCTGATGCCGAAGGTCGAATCATCCTACCTTCTGCGGTGCGTTATCACGCAGACCGCGTCGAGGTAGGTGAGTCCGCACGCCTGGCGGCCTCCAGTGACCCTTACAACACCGTGTTGTCAGTCAAGCGCTTGATGGGTCGTGGTCTGTCCGACGTCAAGCAATTGGGTGAGCAACTGCCTTACCGCTTTGTCGGCGGTGAGTCGCACATGCCGTTCATTGACACCGTACAAGGCCCGAAAAGCCCGGTAGAAGTGTCGGCGGACATCTTGAAGGTGCTGCGCGAGCGCGCCGAAAAGACCTTGGGTGGTGAATTGGTCGGGGCGGTGATTACCGTTCCTGCCTATTTTGACGATGCTCAACGTCAGGCCACCAAAGATGCTGCGCGTCTGGCCGGGCTGAACGTGTTGCGCCTGCTCAACGAGCCGACGGCTGCGGCAGTGGCTTACGGTTTGGATCAGCAGGCAGAAGGCGTTGTTGCGATCTATGACTTGGGTGGCGGTACGTTCGATATCTCGATCCTGCGTTTGACCGGCGGTGTGTTTGAAGTTCTGGCCACGGGGGGCGACAGCGCCCTGGGCGGCGACGACTTTGACCACGCTATTGCGAGCTGGATCGTCGAGCAGGCCGGTTTGTCGGCGGACCTTGATCCGGGGGCTCAGCGCCAGCTGTTGCAAATTGCCTGCTCGGCCAAAGAGGCGCTGACCGATGCGTCCTCGGTGCCGGTCAGCTATGGCGATTGGCAGGCAGTGCTGACCCGTGATGCCTTCAATGCATTGATTGAGCCGATGGTTGCGCGCAGCCTCAAAGCCTGCCGCCGCGCTGTGCGCGACGCCAATATTGAGCTTGAAGATGTTCAGGCGGTGGTGATGGTCGGTGGTTCGACCCGTGTGCCGCGTGTTCGCGAAGCGGTGGCTGAGATGTTTGGCCGTGAGCCGCTGACGGACATCGATCCGGACCAAGTGGTTGCCATCGGTGCTGCGATTCAGGCAGATACCCTGGCGGGCAACAAGCGCGATGGTGGCGAGTTGCTGCTGCTTGACGTGATTCCCTTGTCGCTGGGTCTGGAGACCATGGGCGGCCTGATGGAAAAAGTCATTCCGCGTAACACCACGATCCCGGTGGCCCGTGCGCAAGACTTCACCACTTACAAAGATGGCCAGACGGCCATGATGGTTCATGTGCTGCAAGGCGAGCGTGAGCTGATCAGCGATTGCCGCTCTCTGGCGCGCTTTGAGCTGCGCGGTATTCCGCCGATGGTGGCGGGTGCTGCGAAAATCCGCGTGACCTTCCAGGTCGACGCCGATGGCTTGCTCAGTGTCTCGGCCCGCGAGTTGGGCTCGGGTGTTGAGGCCAGTATTCAGGTCAAGCCGTCGTACGGTCTGACTGATGGCGAAATCGCCAAGATGCTCAAAGATTCGTTCCAGTACGCCGGTGACGACAAGGTTGCCCGCGTCCTGCGCGAGCAGCAAGTTGATGCCCGGCGCTTGATCGAGGCTGTGCAAGCCGCCCTTGAGGTCGATGGCGAGCGTTTGCTGGATGCCGAAGAGCGCATGGTCATCGAGCTGCAAATGCAGGAATTATCCGAATTATTAGAAGGCACCGATGGCTATGCTATCGAGCAACAGACCAAGCGTCTGTCGCAAGTGACCGATGCTTTTGCTGCCCGCCGCATGGATTTGACCGTCAAAGCCGCTCTGGCGGGGCGCAACCTGAATGAGATTGAGGAATAACAATGCCGCAGGTCATTTTTCTGCCCCATGAGAAGTTCTGCCCGGATGGCCTGGTCGTAGAGGCTGAGCCCGGCACTTCGATCCTTGAGTTGGCGCATGAGCACCACATCGAGATGGAAAGCGCCTGTGGCGGCGTCTGTGCCTGTACCACGTGCCATTGCATCATTCGCGAAGGTTTCGACTCGCTCGAAGAAGCCGATGAGCTCGAAGAAGACTACCTGGACAAAGCCTGGGGGCTGGAAGCGCACTCGCGTCTGGCGTGCCAGGCGCTTGTCGGTGAAGAAGACCTGACCGTCGAAATCCCGAAATACTCACTCAACCATGCTGCCGAAGCGCCGCACTGATTCAAGGAATTGTCATGAGTCTGAAATGGGTTGATGTACAAGAAATTGCTATACAGCTGGCTGAAGCTCACCCGGATGTTAATCCGCTGACGGTGAACTTCGTCAAGCTGCGTAACCTGGTTATGGCGTTGCCGGAGTTCGACGACATCCCGGATCGCGGCGGGGAGAAAGTCCTCGAAGCCATTCAGGGTTTGTGGATCGAAGAGGCTGACTAAGCCCGCAACGTTCGTAATTATGCAATACCCAAGAACCCGCGTATAATTCGCGGGTTTAATTTTTCGCTTAAATCACTGTTTCTGGAGTTACACCATGGCTGTTCAACGTACTTTCTCCATCATCAAGCCTGACGCCGTTGCTAAAAACGTTATCGGCAAGATCGTTACTCGTTTCGAAGACGCTGGCCTGAAGGTTGTAGCTTCCAAACTGAAGCAACTGTCCAAAGCAGAAGCTGAAGGCTTCTACGCTGAGCACAGCGAGCGCGGTTTCTTCGGCGACCTGGTTGCTTTCATGATCTCCGGTCCAGTTGTTGTTCAGGTTCTGGAAGGCGAAAACGCTATCGCTCTGAACCGTGAGCTGATGGGCGCTACCAACCCTAAAGAAGCAGCTGCTGGCACCATCCGTGCTGACTTCGCTGAATCCATCGACGCTAACGCTGTTCACGGTTCCGACTCGGAAGCAGCCGCTGCACGCGAAATTGCTTACTTTTTCGCAGCTACTGAAGTAACCACTCGCTAAGCATTGGCTTGTGAGTGAGGGTGAAGACATGATTGCAACGACTGGCAAAACTAACCTGTTGGGTCTGACTCAGCCGGAAATGGAGAAATTCTTCGACTCAATCGGGGAGAAGCGTTTCCGTGCCGGTCAGGTCATGAAGTGGATTCACCACTTTGGCGTCGATGATTTCGACGCCATGACTAACGTCAGCAAAGCCTTGCGCGACAAGCTCAAGGCTATTGCTGAGGTTCGTGGACCTGAAGTCGTCAGCGAGGACATCTCCAGCGATGGCACCCGTAAGTGGGTGGTGCGCGTTGAGTCCGGCAGCTGCGTCGAGACCGTTTATATTCCCCAGGGCAAACGCGGCACTTTGTGCGTTTCGTCCCAGGCTGGCTGTGCCCTGGATTGCAGTTTCTGCTCCACCGGCAAGCAAGGTTTCAATAGCAACCTCACCGTGGCCGAAGTCATTGGCCAGGTGTGGATTGCCAACAAATCCTTTGGCAGCGTCCCGGCAACCATCGACCGAGCCATCACCAACGTGGTGATGATGGGCATGGGTGAGCCGCTGCTGAACTTCGACAACGTGATCGCCGCCATGCATCTGATGATGGATGATCTGGGTTATGGCATCTCCAAGCGCCGGGTGACCTTGTCTACCTCGGGCGTGGTGCCCATGATCGATGAGCTGTCCAAGCACATCGACGTGTCCCTGGCGTTGTCGCTGCACGCACCAAACGACGAACTGCGCAGTCAGTTGGTGCCGATCAACAAGAAATACCCGCTCAAAATGCTGCTTGAGTCCTGCCGCAACTACATGTCGAGCCTGGGCGAAAAGCGTGTTCTGACCGTTGAATACACCCTGCTTAAAGGCGTCAATGACCACGTCGATCACGCGGTACAAATGATCGAACTGCTCAAGGATACGCCGTGCAAGATCAACCTGATCCCGTTTAACCCGTTCCCGCATTCGGGCTATGAGCGTCCAAGCAACAACGCCATTCGCCGATTCCAGGAACTGCTCCAGCAAGCGGGTTACAACGTGACTGTGCGCACTACCCGTGGTGAAGACATCGACGCGGCTTGCGGGCAGTTGGTCGGTCAGGTCAATGACCGCACCCGCCGTAGCTCGCGCCTGATCGCCGCACGCGAACTCAATGCTGAGACTGATCTGGCGCAAAACGCTGCGGCTCAGCCCTGAGAGAGGAAACCTATGATCTTGCGCGCTGCGCTCCCTGTCCTCATGGTCGGCCTCTTGGCTGGCTGTGTCTCATCGGGTGATTCAAACCCGTTGAGCAGCGACAAGGGGCGTGAAGAAGCGCGCCAGGCCTATGTTCAGCTAGGGCTTGGTTATCTCCAGCAAGGGATGGCCGAACAAGCCAAAGTCCCCCTCAGCAAAGCCCTCGAACTCAACAAGACGGACCCGGACACTAACGCCGCACTGGCCTTGGTGTTTCAGTACGAAATGGAGCCGGTGCTTGCAGAGCGGGCGTTCCAGACGGCGTTAAGCGGGCGGCCGACTGACACGCGAATCATCAACAACTACGGCAGCTTCCTGTTTGAGCAACAGCGCTATCAGGACGCTTACCGCCAGTTTCTAAAAGCCTCAGCAGATAGCCTGTACCCTGAGCGTTCGCGTGTTTACGAGAACCTTGGGGTGACCTCGCTCATGCTGGGGCAGCGTGAGGTGGGGCGCCAGCAGCTTGAAAAAGCCTTGCGCCTGAACCGTCAGCAACCCCGTGCACTGCTCGAAATGGCTGAGATGTCTTACGAAGACAGGCATTATGTGCCAGCACGTGACTATTACGATCGTTTTAGCCTGCTTAGCGGGCAAAATGCACGTAGTCTATTGCTCGGTGCGCGACTGGCGACTGTTTTCGATGAGCGCACCTCCACAGCCAACTATGGCCAGCAACTACAACGACTCTATCCCGGCACGCCGGAATATCAGCAATACCTGTCGGAGCAATGATGAAAGCGGCGCAACCCGAAGTTCTAGCAGCGACTCGTGTCAATCCCGGTGAGACCTTGCGTCTGGCCCGTGAAAACAATGGATGGACCCTGGCTGAAGTCGCCCTGAAACTCAATCTCACGGCCAGTTCCTTGAGCAACCTTGAGACGGGAGCGTTCGACAAACTGCCGGGCCATACCTTTGCCCGTGGTTACATCCGCGCCTATGCCAAATTGCTTGGCATGGACCAGGCCAGCCTGGTGCATGAGTTCGACGTGTACACCGGCACCGATGCCAACGGCAGCAATGTGCACAGCCTGGGGCGTATTGAAGAGCCCGTACGCGTGTCGCATACCATTTTGCGCATCATTAGTTTGTTACTGCTCATTGCCGTCCTGGGCGGTGGTTTTTTCTGGTGGCAGGACCAAACGTCCATGCGCGCCAAAGACCTGATTGGTCTGGCACCCGAGCACGTAGAAGTTGAAGGCGCCGATGGCACCACCCAGATCCATCCGCTCGATGAGCCGGAAGACCAGGCGGTGGCCCAGGCCAATGTAGAAGGCGAAGCCGCGCCGCAACCGTCGGCTGAGCAAGCCGCCAGCACTGACCTGCCATTGCCTGCTACCGGGGCTGCTTCAACGCCAGCAGCACCAGCCACTTCAGTGGCCCCTGTGCAGCCAGCGGCTCCAGCCGCTGCCACGCCAGTTGCTCCGGCTGCCGTACCCGCTACCCCACAAACCGCCAGCACCGCGCCCGTTGCGGGTGCCGGCAAGGTCAATATCAACTATGTCGCTGATTGCTGGTCTCAAGTCACTGATGGCAACGGCAAAGTGCTGTTCAGTGGTCTTAAACGCAAGGGCGACACGCTTGATGTGACCGGCAAGCCGCCTTTCAGCGTCCGCCTGGGCTATGCCCGCGGCGCGCAGGTGACCTACAACGGTCAGGTTGTGGATGTGGCTCCTTTCACCAGTGGCGAGACCGCTCGCCTGAAGTTAGGTCAATAAGTCATGCACGGCGAATCACCAATTAAACGTCGCGAATCGCGCAAAATCTGGGTTGGCTCGGTACCGGTAGGCGGCGATGCCCCTATTGCTGTACAGAGCATGACCAACAGCGACACCAATGATGTGGCTGCAACAGTGGCGCAAATCAACCGCCTGGAAGCTGCGGGCGTCGATATCGTCCGGGTTTCTGTGCCGGACATGGACGCCGCTGAAGCCTTTGGCCGTATCAAACAGCTGGTTAAAGTGCCGTTGGTCGCCGACATCCACTTCGACTATCGCATCGCACTGCGCGTGGCGGAGCTGGGCGTGGATTGCCTGCGGATTAACCCGGGCAACATCGGTCGCGAAGACCGCGTGCGTGCGGTGGTCGATGCTGCCCGCGATCGCGGTATTCCGATCCGTATTGGCGTTAACGCCGGTTCGCTCGAAAAAGACCTGCAAAAAAAATATGGCGAGCCGACACCGGCCGCATTGGTTGAGTCGGCCCTGCGTCACGTCGAGCACCTGGAACGCCTGAACTTCAAGGATTTCAAAGTCAGCGTTAAGGCTTCCGACGTGTTCATGGCCGTTGAAGCCTACCGCCTGCTGGCCAAAGAAATCGTCCAGCCACTGCACTTGGGCATCACTGAGGCGGGTGGTTTACGCTCTGGCACAGTGAAATCTGCCGTGGGCCTAGGTATGCTGCTCGCCGAGGGAATTGGCGATACCATTCGCATCTCGTTGGCAGCAGACCCGGTCGAGGAAGTAAAAGTCGGCTACGACATCCTCAAGTCCCTGCATTTACGTTCACGTGGCATAAACTTCATCGCGTGCCCAAGCTGTTCCCGGCAGAATTTCGACGTGGTGAAAACCATGAACGAACTGGAAGTTCGTCTTGAAGACTTGCTGGTACCGCTGGATGTGGCGGTGATCGGTTGTGTGGTCAACGGTCCCGGCGAAGCCAAAGAGGCACACGTAGGGTTGACCGGCGGCACGCCCAACCTGATTTACATCGATGGCAAACCGTCGCAAAAATTGACGAATGAAAACCTGGTGGACCAGCTTGAAAAGCTGATCCGGCAGAAGGCGGCCGACAAGGTCGAAGCTGACGCAGCCGTTATCGCGCGCGGCTAACCAAACGAATTAAGGATTTTTTGTGAGCAAGTCTCTGCAAGCCATTCGTGGCATGAATGACATCCTGCCCGAGCAGACGCCGCTATGGCGCTACTTCGAAGGCACGGTTGCGCGTTTGCTGGATAACTACGGTTACAAGCAAATCCGTATGCCTATCGTCGAGTTCACCGAGCTGTTTAAACGCTCGATTGGTGAAGTCACCGACATCGTCGAAAAAGAGATGTACACCTTCGAAGACCGCAACGGCGATTCGCTGACCTTGCGCCCCGAAGGCACGGCTGCCTGCGTACGTGCTGTGCTTGAGCACGGCATCACCGGCGGCGGTCAAGTGCAAAAACTCTGGTACATCGGCCCGATGTTCCGCCACGAGCGTCCACAAAAAGGCCGTTATCGCCAGTTCCATCAGATTGGGGTTGAAGTGTTCAACCTGGATGGACCGGACATCGATGCCGAGCTGATCCTGCTGACCTGGCGCCTGTGGGGCGAACTGGGGATCCGTGATGCGGTCAAGCTTGAGCTCAATAGCCTGGGCACCAGCGAAGCCCGTGGGCGCTACCGTGCCGCTCTGGTTGATTACCTGTCCTCGCGCCTGAGCGAGCTTGACGAAGACAGCCAGCGCCGCCTGAAAACCAACCCGCTGCGTGTGCTCGACACCAAAAATGCCGACACTCAAGCGGTGTTGGTCGACGCGCCGAAACTGGTCGATTACCTCGACGAAGAATCCCGTGTGCACTTTGAGGGCCTGAAGGCTCGCCTGGATGCTGCCGGTATTCCCTACGTGATCAATCCCAAGCTGGTGCGTGGCCTCGATTACTACAGCAAAACCGTGTTTGAGTGGGTTACCGACAAGCTCGGTGCCCAGGGCACGGTGTGTGCTGGCGGTCGCTATGACGGTCTGGTTGAACAAATGGGTGGCAAGCCAACACCGGGTGTTGGTTTCGCCATGGGTATCGAGCGTCTGATTCTGCTGCTCGAAACCCTGGAGCAAATCCCTGAAGAAATTGCGCGGCAGGTGGATGTTTACCTGTGTGCTTTCGGTGAGGCCGCTGAACTGGCTGCCTTGGCCTTGAGCGAACGCGTCCGTGACCAGTTGCCAAACCTGCGCCTGCAAATCAATGCCGGTGCTGGCAGCTTCAAGAGCCAGTTCAAAAAGGCTGATAAGAGCGGTGCGCTGTTTGCATTGATTCTGGGTGAAGACGAATTGGCCCAGCAGGTGGTAGGTGTCAAACCCCTGCGTGGCCAGGGCGAACAACAAACTATTGCCTGGGATGCTCTTTCCGAGCACTTGGCCACCTGCATCGTGCAGGGTTGAAGCGGGTTAACAGCCGATTTATCGAATAAGGAGTGTTGGGGTGTCGAGTAACGATGATGATCAGCTGGGCGAGTTGAAAGACTGGTGGCAGCGCAACGGCAAACCCCTGGTCACTGGCGGCTTGCTGGCGCTGGTGGTGGTGTTCGGCTGGCAGGCTTGGCACAAATATCAGACGAACCAGTCGCAGGGTGCGTCGATTCTCTACCAACAATTGCTTGAAACCGCACTGACGCCTACCGGGCAGCCAGATGCGGGCCGTGTGGCCGAGTTGGCCAACAAGTTGAACAGTGAGTACGGCGGTTCTGCCTACGCGCAGTTTGGCGGTCTGTTTGTGGCCAAAGTGGCCGTAGACACCGGCAAGCTGGATGACGCGGCCACCGAGCTCAAGGCGATTGTCGACAAACCGGCAAACCCGACCCTGGCTGAAGTGGCGCGTCAGCGTCTGGCTCAGGTGTTGGCAGCACAAGGCAAGGCAGACGAGGCCTTGAAGTTGCTGGACGGTGACTCGGACAAAGCATTCCTGGCCAGCCGTGAAGAGCTCAAAGGCGACCTGCTGGTACAGCAAGGCCGCACCGATGACGCACGCGCTGCCTACGAAAAAGCCAAGGCTGCACTGTCTGATGAGGCAGCAGTAGGTGGCTTACAAATCAAGCTCGATGACCTGGCCAAAGGGGATGCGTGAAGTGATGCGTTGGAAACATGCGGCATTGCTGGCTCTGGTCGTTTTGGCCGCGGGTTGCAGCAGCAACAGCAAAAAAGAACTTCCGCCAGCTGAGCTGACGGACTTCAAAGAAGAAGTCGTTCTGCAAAAGCAGTGGGACCGTTCGATCGGTGACGGCCAGGGTAAAACCTACAACATGCTGACGCCAGCGGTTGAAGGTAATACCATCTACGCCGCTGACGTGAACGGTATCGTGATGTCGCTCGACCGCATGAACGGCGACGTTCAGTGGAAGAAAGACCTCGAACTGCCTGTTTCCGGCGCAGTGGGTGTTGGCTATGGCCTGCTCATGCTCGGCACCCTGCAGGGTGATGTGATTGCCCTCGACGCCAGCACCGGCGAAGAAAAGTGGCGCGCTCGCGTTAACAGCGAAGTGCTTGCACCGCCTGCCAACAACGGTGACGTTGTGGTGGTTCAGACCCAGGACGACCACCTGATTGGCCTGGATGCGTCCACCGGCAATCAGCGCTGGATCTACGACAGCACGCCGGGTGTTCTGACCCTGCGTGGTACGGGCGCACCGTTGGTGACCAATCATCTGGCAATTGCGGGTCTTTCGACCGGTAAAGTCGTTGCTCTGGATACCCAAAACGGCGTGCCGGTATGGGAAACCCGTGTGGCTGTGCCACAAGGCCGTTCGGAACTGGAGCGCATCGTCGATATTGACGGTGGTCTGCTGTTGTCCGGTGGCACCTTGTACGTCGCCAGCTATCAGGGCCGCATGGCGGCACTGGAACTGGAAAGCGGCCGTGTGCTGTGGCAGCGTGATGCTTCCAGCTACGCGGGTGTCGCCCAAGGTTTTGGCAACGTCTACATCAGCATGGCTTCCGGCACCGTAGAAGGCGTTGACGAACGTTCGACCACCGTCCTGTGGAGCAACGATGCACTGGCCCGCCGTCAATTGTCGGCACCAGAAGTCTTCTCCAGCTATGTCGCCGTTGGTGACTTCGAAGGCTATCTACACCTGTTGAGCCAGGTTGATGGCCGCTTTGTTGGCCGTACCCGCATTGACAGCGACGGTCTTCGGGCGCGTCCGCTGGTGGTCGGTGACATGATTTACGTGTTTGGTAACAGCGGCAAACTGGAAGCCCTGACCATTCGCTAAGGCGTCTATGCTTGAGACTCTAGAGTCTCAAGCAGCCTTGCTCTTGCAAGGTTTGCGGCACACTTGTGCTGTTCCGAACTCTGGCCGCTGCCTTGCAGCGGCTTTTGTATTTTCTGAAATAACGAAGTGGAGAGCCGCATGGTTCCCGTAATCGCCCTGGTGGGCCGACCCAATGTCGGCAAGTCCACCTTGTTCAACCGCCTGACCAGGACTCGCGACGCCATCGTCGGCGACTTGTCCGGTCTGACCCGTGATCGCCAATACGGTGAGGCCAAGTGGCAAGGGCGTTCCTACATTTTGGTCGACACCGGCGGTATCTCCGGTGACGAACACGGTATGGACGAAAAAATGGCCGAGCAGTCGCTGCTGGCCATCGAAGAAGCTGATGTCGTTCTGTTCCTGGTAGATGCCAAAGCGGGTTTCACTGCCGCTGACCAGATGATCGGCGAGCACCTTCGCAAACGTAACAAGCGCTCTTATGTCGTCGCCAACAAGGTCGACAACATCGACCCGGACATGGCGCGTGCCGAGTTCGCACCCCTGGGCATGGGTGACGCGATTCCTATCGCTGGCGCACATGGCCGTGGTATTACGCAATTGCTGGAAATTGCCCTGGGTGATTTCCCGCGTGATTCTGAAGAGCCAGAAGAAGGCGAAGAAGAAGTCGTTCTCGAAGGTGAGGAAGCCAAGCGCATTCCTGGCCCAAGCGAAAAAGACGGTATCAAGATCGCCATCATCGGTCGTCCAAACGTCGGTAAATCGACGCTGGTTAACCGCATGCTCGGCGAAGACCGCGTTATCGTTTATGACCAGCCCGGCACCACGCGCGACAGTATCTACATCCCGTTCGAGCGTAACGACGAGAAGTACACGCTGATCGACACCGCCGGTGTGCGCAAGCGCGGCAAGATCCACGAAGAAGTTGAAAAATTCTCCGTGGTCAAAACCCTGCAAGCGATCAAAGACGCCAACGTGGTGATCTTTGTGATGGACGCCCGTGAAGGCGTGGTTGACCACGACCTGAACCTGCTGGGCTTTGCCCTGGAAGCGGGGCGTGCGCTGGTTATCGCGATCAACAAATGGGACGGCATGACACCTAGCGAACGCGAGTTCGTGAAGGTCGAACTGACCCGTCGCCTGTTCTTCGTTGACTTCGCCGACATCCACTTCATCTCGGCATTGCACGGCACTGGCGTGGGTAACCTGTACCAATCGGTGCAGAACTCCTTCAAGTCGGCTGTAACGCGCTGGCCGACCAACCGTCTGACCCAGATCCTTGAAGACGCGGTCAGCGAGCACGCGCCACCAATGGTTAACAGCCGCCGGATCAAGCTGCGTTACGCCCACTTGGGTGGGGCTAACCCGCCGATTATCGTGATCCACGGTAACCAGGTTGAGAAGGTTCCGAAGTCTTACGTGCGTTACCTCGAAAACACCTACCGTCGTGTCTTGAAGCTGGTCGGTACACCGATCCGCATCGAGTTCAAAGGTGGCGAGAACCCGTACGAAGCCAACAAGAACTCCTTGACCGACCGCCAGGTCAACAAGAAGCGCCGCATGATGTCGCACCACAAAAAAGCCGACAAAAAGCGTAGAGACAAGCGCTAACACGCTGAAGAGGGTTCCTTTGGGGGAATGCTGCTTGTGTAGGAGCGAGCTTGTCTCGCGATCTTTTGAACGTTTGAAAGATCGCGAGGCGAGCTCGCTCCTACAGTTCAGATTGCAGGTGTCTGCACTGACTGGCATCACACCTTTAGGAGCCCTTTTTCGTGTCTGGCGTTTGGGCTATTCTCGCTAGGTCCTGTGCCGTAGTCAGAGCCGGGAACTCATCAGGGAACGGCCATGATTATCAGCAAGTTGCCGAATGTCGGCACCACCATCTTCACGCGCATGTCGCAACTCGCGGCTGAAACCGGCGCGCTCAACTTGTCTCAGGGTTTTCCTGACTTTGATGGCCCGCAAGCGTTGCGCGATGCCGTCGGCCAGCACATCGCCAGTGGCCATAACCAATATTCACCCATGACCGGCTTGCCCGCCTTGCGTACACAAGTGGCGGCCAAAATTGCCCGTAGTTATGGCGTGCACGTGGATGCCGATACCGAGGTGACCATCACCCCGGGCGCTACCCAAGCCATCTTCTGTGCCATCCAGGCGGTGATTCACGCCGGCGACGAAGTCATTGTGTTCGACCCGTGCTACGACAGCTATGAACCTTCGGTCGAGTTGGCCGGCGGTCGTTGCGTGCATGTGCAGTTGGGGCTCGACGACTTCTCCATCGACTGGCAAAAACTCACCGACGCGCTGACCCCGCGCACCCGCATGATCATCCTCAACACCCCGCATAACCCCAGCGGTGCGTTGATCAGCCGTGCAGAGCTGGACCAGTTGGCGGCCTTGATCGCCGATCGCGACATCTACCTGATCAGCGATGAGGTGTACGAGCATCTGGTGTACGACGGCGTGCCTCACGTCAGTGTTTTGTCGCATCCCGAGCTGTACCATCGTGCTTTCGTTGTCAGCTCGTTCGGCAAAACCTACCACGTGACAGGCTGGAAAACCGGTTATGTGGTGGCGCCGCCCGCGTTGACCGCCGAGTTGCGCAAGGTGCACCAATACGTGAGTTTTTGCGGTGTGACGCCGTTGCAATACGCATTGGCCGACTATATGGCGGCCGTCCCCGAGCACGTTGAAGAACTGCCCGGGTTTTACCAGGCCAAGCGTGATCTGTTCTGTGATCTGTTAAAGCCATCGCGTTTTACCTTCACACCGGTAGCAGGTACGTATTTCCAGTTGGTCGACTACGCTCACATTCGTCCGGACCTCAATGACGTCGACATGGCCGTATGGCTGACCCGTGAACACGGTGTGGCGACCATTCCGGTGTCGGTGTTCTACCAGACCCCGCCCGAAGGGCAGCGGCTGGTCCGTCTGTGTTTTGCCAAACGCGAGGAGACGCTGCGCGAAGCAGCAGAGAAACTATGCGTGATCTAAGTGGTTTACCCGATTTAACCCTGGCGCTGGTGCAAACCACTTTGGTGTGGCACGACCGTCAGGCCAATTTCGAGCACTTCGAAGAGTTGCTTGAGCAGGCCCGTGGCGCAGACCTGGTGGTGTTGCCAGAAATGTTCACCACCGGTTTCAGCATGGAGTCCGAGACCCTCGCCGAGCCAGAAGGCGGGCCGACTACAAAGTGGTTGCGAGCCCAGGCGGCAAAACTCAATGCGGTGGTGACTGGCAGTGTCATTGTCCAGGCGGCAGACGGCAGCCACCGCAACCGCCTGCTGTGGGCGCGGCCTGATGGTGAAGTGCTGCACTACGACAAACGCCATTTGTTCCGTATGGCTGGTGAGCACGAGCACTTTACGCCGGGCGAGCGGCAGGTTCAGTTTGAGGTCAAAGGCTGGCGTATCCGCCCGTTGATTTGCTACGACTTGCGCTTCCCGGTGTGGAGCAGCGACCCCCATGACACAGACTTGCTGCTCTACACGGCCAACTGGCCGGGTGCGCGCCGTTTGCACTGGAACCGCCTGTTACCGGCCCGAGCGATTGAAAACCTCTGCTACGTCGGCGCGGTAAACCGCGTCGGGACCGATGGCAAAGGGTTGGTCTACAGCGGCGACAGCCAGATCCTCGACTTCCAGGGCGAAACCTTGCTCAGCGCGGGCGAGGCCGACGGCGTGTTCCAGGTCAGCCTGAGCGCGAGCGAATTGGGCGCTTACCGTGAACGTTTCCCGGCGTACATGGATGCTGACAACTTCGACCTGAAGTACTGATACACCTCGCGATCTTTTAAAAGATCGCGAGCTGCGTACGCCCGTAGCAGTTGACGAGCCTTGCGAGGCTACGTCCGGCTGCGCAGCAGTCGCAAAACCTGTGCACTGTATCTCCTGAAAAAATCAAAAGATCGCAGCCTGCGGCAGCTCCTACAGGGGATCATGTATCGCAGACATTCCCTGTAGCAGTTGACGAGCCTTGCGAGGCTACGTCCGGCTGCGCAGCAGTCGCAAAACCTGTGCACTGTATCTACCTGAAAAAATCAAAAGATCGCAGCCTGGGGCAGCTCTTATCAAACATGAAATAAGTGATTGATTCTAAAGACTCTGTAGGAGCGAGCTTGCTCGCGATCTTGGCTTTTGATCTTGATCTAAGAGGCCCCGTTAAACCACGCTGGCCGAGCGCAGGTTTTGCGCAGAGGGTAACCCGGCAGGACGCCGGGTTAGCCGCGACACGGCCAGGGATGGCCGATCGCGGCGGCCCTCGGAGCAAAGCCTGTGGTGAGGGCATGCCGAGCCTAAGCGAGGCACCGAGGGGTTGGGGCAAAAAGCGTTTGGCCACTTTGCGCTTTTCAAAGTGGCACGGCGTAAGGCCGGAACCCTAAGTGGCCGTTGCCGCAGCAATGGATATGTACAAAAAATCAAGAGCCCCCTCACCCTAGCCCTCTCCCGAAGGAGAGGGAACCGATTGGGGGATGCTGAAGATATTCGCTGTCCTGTTTGCTGCGCGACAGCGCGGCGTCGTAGACGGTGCGGCAGCTCCTGCAGGGGATCATGTATCGCAGACATTCCCTGTAGCAGTTGACGAGCCTTGCGAGGCTACGTCCGGCTGTAGTCGCTGACGAGGTACGAAGGCTGCGAAAGATAAAAAGATCACGAGGCAAGCTCGCTCCTACAAAAAAACCAACAAAAAAGGCCCTGAGGTTCGCACCTCAGGGCCTTTTTGCGTTTCAGCAGACGTTTATGCAGCTTTAGCGTCGGCTTCGCTCAGTGAGCGGTTCAGGGCGCTGAACAGGGCCTTGAAGCTGGCGGTGGTGATGTTTTCATCAATACCGACACCGTGCACAGCACGTTCACCATTCACACGCAGCTCGATGTAAGCAGCGGCCTTGGCGTTGGTGCCAGCACCGATGGCATGCTCGTTGTAGTCCATGATTTCAGCTTTGACCGGCAGGCCGGCAACCAGGGCTTCCAAGGCGCCATTGCCTTTGCCGTTCCAGCGCAGGTTGGTCTCGCCAGCACCCTTGGCCGACACTTCAACTTCAACTGCGCTGTGGCCGTTTTCTTCCTGCAGGCGATGGCTAACCAGCGCGTACGGGGTGTTGGCCTGCAGGTACTCGCTGTGCAACAAGCTGTGGATCTGCTGCGCGGTCATTTCAAGGCCAAGACGGTCGGTCTCGCGCTGAACCACCTGGCTGAATTCGATCTGCATGCGGCGTGGCAAGCTGATGCCGTATTCCTGCTCCAGCAGGTAAGCAATCCCGCCTTTGCCCGACTGGCTGTTTACCCGAATCACGGCCTCGTAGCTACGGCCAATGTCTGCCGGGTCGATCGGCAAGTACGGCACTTCCCACAGTGCGTCGGGCTTCTGTTGGGCGAAGCCTTTGCGGATGGCGTCCTGGTGCGAGCCCGAGAACGCGGTGTGGACCAAGTCGCCCACATACGGGTGGCGAGGGTGAACCGGGATTTGATTGCACTCTTCAACGACTTTACGCACGCCGTCGATGTCAGAGAAGTCCAGTTGCGGGTCCAGGCCTTGGGTGTACATGTTCAGTGCCACGGTCACCAGGTCAACGTTACCGGTACGCTCGCCGTTACCGAACAGGCAGCCTTCGACGCGGTCTGCACCGGCCATCAAGCCCAGCTCGGTGGCGGCCACACCGGTGCCACGGTCGTTGTGGGTGTGCAGGCTGATGATCACGCTGTCGCGTCGGTTGATGTGGCGACCGAACCATTCAATCTGGTCGGCATAAATGTTCGGGGTGGCGCACTCAACGGTGGCAGGCAAGTTGAGGATCACTTTGTGCTCAGGTGTCGGATTCCAGACCTCGATCACCGCGTCACACACTTCCTTGGCGAACTCCAGTTCTGTGGCGCTGAAGGTCTCTGGGGAGTATTCGAAAGTCCACTGGGTTTCTGGCTGTTGAGCGGCATATTTGACGAACAGCTTGGCCGCGCTGACGGCGATTTCTTTGATGCCGTCCTTGTCCTGATTGAATACGATGCGGCGGAACGACGGCGAGGTCGCGTTGTACAAGTGGACGATGGCTTTTTTCGCGCCGCGCAGCGATTCGAATGTCCGTGCGATCAGGTCTTCACGGCCTTGGGTCAACACCTGAATGGTGGTGTCGTCCGGGATGTGGCCGTCTTCGATCAACGTACGTACGAAGTCAAAGTCGGTCTGCGAAGCGGCCGGGAACGACGCCTCAATTTCTTTTACGCCAACGCTGACCAAGGTCTTCCAGAAGCGCAGTTTTTTTACTGCATCCATCGGCTCGATCAGCGACTGGTTGCCGTCGCGCAGGTCAGAGCTGCACCAGATAGGCGCTTGGGTGATGGTTTTCGATGGCCAGGTACGGTCAGGCAAATCAATGACCGGGAAGGCGCGGTATTTGGAAGAAGGGTCTTTGAGCATGGTCATCAGGCAATCCTTTAATGTGCGGGCCGTATAGCGAAAAGTGGCTCGCTGAAGAAATACAAAGCAGGGGAGGACGAGGCAGCGCGTTTCAGCTTTGCAGTCGTGCACTGACGAGGCAGAGGCTTCGGTGCTGGCGTAATTGAATGAGGGTGTGAGGTGTTTTCATAGGCTCAACCCTAACCATTGCGTCAGAGGTTGGCAAGCGGCCTGAAAAACATTAGGAGAATTGCGCGTTTAAAGCAAAAAATCGAATTTATATGGCGCCTTCAGCTATAAGTAGTGAAAAAAATTGTTCAGATAATGCGTAAGGCATTCATCTTGTGCTGCAAAAGTATTTCGCTAGTTGCCCAAACCCGGCCAGCTAACGGACTGGCCGGTTACTGCTCTAGGTCCGGCAAATAAAGCCCTGTGTGAGACCGTACGGCGGTGTGTTCTGGACGCCTCCCACAAAGGTCAAGAGTTTGCCCTCGGCCCGTGCATTGGTGAGCGCCAGGGATAAGGGTGACAACGGGTTTTTATTGATCATAAGAGTGACCGCATCCTCCAGCTCGATGACAAGCGCCAGCTCCGCTCCGACCGCCCTGTGCAACTGCATGAAGTTGATGGTTTGCATACCTGATCGCCTGAACACCAACTCACTGACCCCGGGGATGTCCGCATAAATGGTGTAGCCGAGCCGCTGAAGCAGGCTACGCATGACTTCATTGAGTCCAGTGGCAGTGCTCAGTTTTAATAAATCGCCGGCTTTCAATGAGAAGTCGATCCGGTCAAACCAGGTCGGTGATGCTCGTGTTCGAACCAGCAACGTTTTAGGGCGAATGCCCAAAGCTGGCGTCAAGAGGGCCAAGGGATCACGCAATGCTCCGGAGCCATGTGTCAAATGGCCGGTAAACCAGCCATACAACGTTTCGGTCAACGTGCGCATACGGGTTTGTGTAAGCAACCAGGTGCTGCTGTCGGACAACATAAAAAGACGCTTGGCCACTACCTGTGCAGAGTCGGGCGTCAGGCCCGGCAGAGACTTGAGGACGTAATGCCAGATCGGTTTTTGCAGCAGCGGCTCCTTGATCGCCCATGCTCCTCTCTCAAATTCGGCCAGGCGCGGTTGCAAGTACTTGTTTTTCAAGATCAGCTTTTCCAGTTGCTCATAGGTTGAGATCACCTGACCAGGTTTTTTCAGGTACACCTGTAAATCCAGTTGCCGGTTGCCCTGAGGCAATATGTCGAACCACTTGCTGTCTTTTTTAATCACTCGAAGATTAGAGCCGCTGCCTATTTCAGAAATGGGCGGATTCAGACTGACCGGGATGTAGGTATCTCCGGGAGCCGTTCGAGCCCAGTTTTGCCACTCGTCACTGCTGACAGTGCCCGGTGCGTAAGTGCTGCTGGAGGGAACCGGTTGAGTCGGTTTTGGTTGTACCGGTTCATCATCCAGGATGGGGCGCTTGCGTTTGTTGCTTAACGGGACGGCTCTAGAAGTATCGGGCTGAGGGGTGAGAGCTTGCGCGGGGGTACCATCGAGCCCTTCCTTGAGAAAGTGCTGGGCCCACCGAGGTAACTCTTTATGTGCGACCAGGAACTCGGCCAGAGCAAGCTCCATCTGGACACGACGAGGGGCAGGAAACTGGTACTGATCGAGCAGTTTTTTGGCTTCTTCCAAGCTCAAGCGTGGTAAAGCCTCGCGCACCCGGAACGTGGCCAGCGAATATTTTCCGCCCCCCAGCAAGCTCAACTCCGGTGTGCCGATACGCCACAGGCCATCCGTGCCCTGACGAATCGGAGAGCGGTACCAGGAGCGTGGTCGACGCATGTCCATCACTCGCCAGGTCAGGCGGTCAGTGTCATACACCACCTGAAACCAGTGTTTTTGCTGATTAATAAAGTATTGGGAAAAACCACCGTGCTTAGGAGGTCTTTCATAGATTCCCGCATAGGCACCATCTGTACGTTTGGTTAGCCCTTCCACGCCCTGCTTGTAGGCCAGTTTCGGATGCAGGGCCAAAGTGCCTTTCGCGGGTAATTTGGCGATAGTCGTTCCAATGTCCACCCCTGCATCCACCCAACGCTCAATCATCCCGACAAAATGCCCGATGGCCTCGCTCTGATTGCCTCGCTTCAGGGCATCAAAGCCGTGCCACATCTCGGTCAAACTGCGCCCTAGGGCAATCATGGCCGTGATTTCAAATGGCAGAATAATCGTGATGATATCCACCGCTGTTTCAATGCCGCTCCACACGGCCAGACGGTCGCTTTCAGTCGTCGACAGGCTTAATGCATCTGCGCTGGCCAAGGCATGCTCGATCTCAGCCAAACACGTTTGCTCTATGAAGTTTCCGGGAATCGCCGCGTCCCGAACATCGACCGCTCTGAGCCCTTCAGTCACAAGCTGCTGGACTCGGGCTTGAGCGCCCTCGCTGACTCGTCCAATCAGATAGCTGGCCATCGCAGGGGCATTGAGGAACTTATTCGCCATGTGCGAGCGATTTTCATACTCGCGAAAACGCTTTCCGTCAGGCGCTTCAGGGGTATAAACGACCATAGCGCTGACGGACGGCAGCGGTTGCGCTGTGATGAGGTGCAAGTGCGCCGGGTCAGGCTCAAATGCGCCAGAGGGCGGTGCCAGAATGATCAGCACCCCGCGCACAGTCGCTTCACCGATCAACAGCTGATGAACCTTCAAGCGATGCCCTTCAACGATGGCGGGTTGCTGCGGGTCATCGACCTCATTGAGAACAGCCTCAACCCAGCGATAACCACGGTCCAGGCGATCAGGCGAATAGTCACCGGATATCTTCGCTTCAAGCGCATCAACGCGCATCTGCGCGATCAGCAGTTGGGCGGCAGTATCGCGCCGAGAGATGGCTTGGGGAGAGTTGATAAACCGGTCGCGCAAGAAGGCATCATAATTGTCGCCGATATTGACCGTGCGAACGATGTGCTTGATTTGTGCTGCGCTCAGGTCGTCCATCCGCGGACCATCAGGGCTGCCCGTTGTGACAGAAGCGGTCAATGCATAGTCAATGTCCAGCTTGCCGACGTTCTCCAGAGCCAACTGCGACAGTGTTCGGGACGTACTCACCAGCCTGATGGACGGGCCCGTACGCGACAGGCTATTCACGGCCGTGTAGGAGGACGTGGCATGGGCACTGATCGGGATAATCGGCCCGGAGCCGCGCTCGGCCGCCGTTGTGGTGACAAAGACGGTGTCGGGGTCAACGATCAGACCGTATTCTGCCTGGATATAGTCTTGTATCTGATCACGGGCATAGCGCAGTAAAAAGGCTTTGTCTCCGTATTGATACGCTGAAGGCTCGCCATTTTCCTGGGCAATGAGACGCATGGTTCGGTAATACGAAGACGCCTCAAACCAGGCCTGACGATCACTGTCGTTGGCTTTGAGCAGCCATTCTCGGGTTTTTTTTTCTAAAAACTTGGCAATGCGTGCATTGAGAGCATTCGCCTGATTGAAGCGCGGCAGGTAGTCCAGCGTATGCTCAAGGTGCTCACCCAACTGGGCGGGCGAGACCGTTTTGGCTAACGACAATGCGTGTTCAAGATTGGCCTGACGCTGATCGTTATGCACCTTGAACCAATAGTCGAACACTGAGTCGTGAATCTCCTTAAAGGTGAATTCAAGCGACGTATCCGCCTTTTCAGCCAGCGCCTGAACCCGCATCAGATCAGTAGGTGCCAAGAGTTCCAGTAATGATTCGAACTCGGTGATTTGCGTGTGGCGGCGGTTCAGCTCGACCTCTAATGCCTGCAATGAAGCAAAGCCCTGCAAACCGCCTGAAGGGGTGTACAACACGGCTTCACCGGCATTGGCTTTGGCGTTGATCTCTACTTCTGTCGTTTTGTCAGAAAGGCGAGTCATGCCTGATGCGTCAAGGGTTGCGGAGCCGTCGCGTGCGGTCATGACCCAAGCTCCCGCAAACACAATTGGTGGTTCTTTTGACTCGCCCTTGAGCGTCAGGGCATAAACAGCCGGGCGCGAACTGACCGGGAGCGCAGCCCGGGTGCTCAGCGAGGGGTAACGCATTACATGATTGATCAGTTGTACCTGGCCCGGTGTCAGCGTGGCATCGTGGGACAGCAGTTCGGTTTCTGCCTTGAGCACGTCTTTGAGCTTGTCGAGCAGCCAGGATTTGCGCGATTGAGTTCCGGTTTGGCTGCTGTTGTCTTGCCAAAACTGCGTCGTGTGGGTCTTGCAGTCACTGCTAAAAAAACGTCTCCCGCGAGATATGAAACTTTGCAAGTCGCCCACCTTCACAGTGACGGGCGATGAATCGTCCACGACCTCAAGCGTGGCCTTCAGCAGGTTGTATTCCGGAGCATGCCCGTCACACAGCGCCTGTAACAGGACATCGAGCACACTGGCGCGCTGCGTATCACCCTCTTCACTGATCAGCAAACGCTCAGGATCAAGCGTTTGCGTGGCGTGGGTAAAAGTAGCCTTCAACTCGCTGTGTATAAATGATTGGAGGGTGGGTTGCTCAGCCAGCAGGGTCTGGATCTGAGTGTCGATTTGCACCCATTTTTTGACACGGTCTTGTTCGTCTTGGGCGCTGACTGCAATCAGGTCGGCGCTCAAGTCTTGCGATAAATGAAATACATCACTCATGGAGTACACCTCACAGAATAGTTGTGAGGAGTATCTGCCCCGGCTCAATCGCGCCTGACATACATAACTAGTGCATGGAGATTTGCCCACGACCAGTGGCCAACCCCCGTGTATTCGCTAAGGCTGAAAGGCTCCAATAAAGATCGCCGGGTCCACGCGGGCGTCGTTCAAGCTGACGTTCCAGTGCATGTGCGGCCCGGTGGCGCGGCCGGTTGAACCGACTTTGCCCACCACATCGCCACGCGCCAACTGCTGGCCAAGCTTGGCGTCGATTTTCGACATGTGGCAGAACATGCTGATAAAGCCCTGGCCATGGTCGACAAACACGGTGTTGCCGTTAAAGAAGTAATTGCCGATCAAGATGACTTTGCCCGCTGCCGGGGTTTTGATCGGTGTGCCTGCGGGCACGGCGAAGTCGAGGCCCGCATGGGGGTTGCGCTCTTCGCCATTGAAGAAGCGGCGCACGCCAAACTTGCTCGACAGCGGGCCGTTGACGGGTTTGTCCAGCAGCAAGTTGCTGGGCGTGTTCGGGCTGAAGGTGCGGTACGCCTTGATCTGCACCGCCAGTTCGTTGTCGATGCGTTTGAGGTCGTCCGGGTTGGGGTTGACCTGACGCTGGTTTTTCAGGGTGATGTGCTGCTCGGGGTACTTTTTGTTGCCCACGTTGAAGCTCAGGCTTCGGCCGTTGGCATTCAGTGTTTGCGTACCCGGCTTGACGGTCAGCGGGATACCGACAATGGCGCGCCAGGTGTCTTGCTCTTTGACCACCAACACCGGTTTGCCGTCGTATTTGGCCTCGGGGCGTTGCGCGCCGGTGCCCAGGTCGATGACCGCCACGCCGCCCGGTACTGGCTTGTTGAGCAGTCGGGTGATGTAGCTGTCGGCGGCCGAGGCATTGAAAGCAAGGCACAGCAATAAAGCAGCAGTTAAAAAGCGTGGCATCAGCTCAATCCAGTAAAGAAAGGGTCACGGGTGTCAGGTGGTTGTCTTCAACCCGCACCTGCAATTCGCCTTCGCCCAGTCGTGCCTTCAGACGCTGGCCATTGTGGGTCTGTTCGGCGCTGCGAATAGCGTTGCCGCGCTCATCGAGCAAAATACTGTAGCCGCGACCCAAGGTGGCCAGCGGGCTGACCACGTGCAGGGTTTGCATCTGGCTGTGCAGCGTCAGGCGACGGGCCTTGAGGCCTTCGCGCATGGCTCGTGGCAGGCGCTCGGCAAGGCTGTCCAGGCGCTGGCGGAGTAAGGCTAGCTGACGACCCGGATGCTGCGCTGACAGGCGTGTTTCGAGACGTATCAAGCGCTCACGGCGGGTATTGAGGCTGCGCTCAAACGCGCGGCGCATGCGCATGTCCAGGTCATCGAGGCGCTGTGCCTGCTGGCGCAGCCGTTCACCCGGATGGCGCAGGCGCCGGGCCAGACCATCAAGGCGCAGGCGGTCGCGCATCAGGCGATCGCGGATACGCATGACCAGTCGGCGCTGCAGGCTGTCGACCCGGTGTTGCAGGTCGCTGGCGTCCGGCGCCAGCAATTCGGCCGCAGCAGACGGCGTCGGCGCCCGTACGTCGGCAACAAAGTCACTGATCGACACATCGGTTTCGTGCCCGATGGCACTGACGATCGGCGTCACACAGGCGTCCACCGCCCGCGCAACGGCTTCCTCGTTAAAGCACCAGAGGTCTTCGAGCGAGCCGCCGCCACGGGCCAGAATCAAGGCGTCAAAGCCCCGCGCATCGGCCAGCTTTAGCGCCCGGACAATTTGCGCGGTGGCTTCGCGGCCCTGCACAGCAGTGGGGATGAGGGTCAGTTCTACTTGCGGCGCACGGCGGCGGAACACGCTGATGATGTCGCGGATCACCGCCCCGGTTGGTGAACTGATAATGCCGATGCGCTGCGGGTGAGCCGGCAGCGGGACTTTACGTTCGGCACTGAACAAACCTTCGGCGCTGAGCTTCTCTTTAAGGGCATCAAAGGCCAGGCGCAATGCGCCGTCACCGGCAGGCTCGACGGTGTCGAGGATCAACTGGTAATCGCCGCGCCCCTCAAACAGCGACACCTTGCCGCGTACTTTGACCGCCAGGCCGTCTTTCAGCGCCTGGCGTACCCGTGCGGCGTTGTTGCGAAACAACGCACAGCGCACTTGGGCACCGCTGTCTTTAAGGGTGAAGTAAATATGCCCAGACGCCGGGCGGGCAAGGTTGGAGATTTCGCCCTCGACCCAGATATTGCTGAACACGTCTTCGAGCAAGACCCGCGCGCGGCCGTTGAGCTGGCTGACGGTCAGGACTTCCCGGTCGAGATTGAGTCGTGCAAAGGGATCTTTAATCATGCCGGCCATCATAAGGGCGGATTGTTTTGACTGCACCTGCTGGTTAAAGTCCGCGCTCCAAAAATAAGGAAGCGCAGCAATGGATTTGCCTTTTACCGGCGGTGAGTGGGTGTTGATTGAGCTGGCCGTAGCGCTGGCTTACATCGTGTTTGGTGTGGCGGGGTTTGGTACGGCACTGGTGGCCGGGCCCATTTTGATCCTGTGCCTGCCGCTGTCGAAGATTATCCCGCTGCTGGTGCTGCTGGATTTTGTCGCCGCCTTTGGCAACTGGTTGCCCGCCCGTCGTGACGTGGCTCGCCCGGAGTTGCTGCGCTTGCTACCGTGCATGGCCGTTGGTTGCATCATCGGTGTGGTGTTTTTGCTCAACCTGCAATCGGACCTGTTGCTGCTGTTGATGGGCGTGTTTGTTAGCGCCTATGCGCTGTACAGCCTGGCGGTAAAAGTGCGGCCCAGCCAAGTGGCGGCGGGGTGGGCGGTGCCGATCGGGGTCATAGGCGGGTTATTTGGTGCGCTATTTGGTAGCGGCGGCTTTTTATACGCGCTGTACCTGAATGCACGGCTGAACAAGGACGCGGCGCGGGCCACGCAAAGTGCGTTGATCAGTTGCAGCACCGTGGTGCGTTTGAGCTTGTTCGTGATCGCGGGTGTGTACACCGACGGCGAATTGTTGTGGTTGGCCGCCTTTCTGTTACCGGCCATGGCGCTGGGGCTGTGGATAGGGCGTAAACTGGCGATCAAATTGTCCCGCGAGGCCTTTGTCCGGCTGGTGACCTGGCTGGTGCTGGCCAGCGGCGTTGCGCTGATTGCGCGCTACTTGAGTGCTTGATTTCTTGTAGGAGCGAGCTTGCCTCGCGATCTTTTAAACGACCAAAAGATCGCGAGGCAAGCT